>JAFQMA010000014.1 GCA_017414535.1 Clostridia bacterium
TCCGTCCTATCGGACGGGATAAATCCCGCTTTCGTGGGATGAAATCACTTCGTGATGAAATCCGACTTCGTCGGGAGATAAGGACGGATTTAATTTCATCTGAGGCAAAGCCGAAGATTTCATCAGCGTTAGCTGATTTCATCCTTGTGTCAGCAAGGATTTCATTTTCTGTAAGAGTTCAAATTCCTCCGTAAAAACGGCAAAAATATCTTTTTTTAGCCCATAGACAAAAAAGATCGACACCAAGGTGTCGGTCTTTTTTATTGAAAAAAGGGGACGCCCCGAGGGAGCGAAGTGAATGACAAAACGGCTGTCAGAGCACGACCCTGCACCAAACGACGTCGGGGAAGACCTCGGATTTTCGTTTGCTTTCGTTTACTTTCGTTTAAAGGCTTCTTTTTTTAACGGGGAAAGCGAAAAAGCGGGGGAAAAGAAAAAGAAAAATCGATTTTTTTAAAAATTTCCCTTGTTTTTCCCTCTTTCCTCTTGCATTTTTTCTATCTTTCCTATAGAATAGAGTTGTACGAAGAAAGCCGTTGTTTGCTTTCGTTTATTAAAGTATTTATAATTTCGGAGGTATTTACTATGACAGGCGGACCCGGAGCCTATTTGTTCGGCGAAGAAGAAAAGAAAGAATTGATGGACGTTATCGACAGCGGCGCGCTGTTCCGTTACGGCACCATCGGTGTGGACGGCTTCCAAGGCAAGGTTGCCACCTTTGAAAAGGAGATCGCAGAGGTTCTCGGCCACGGCCACGTGGTTGCTACCACCTCCGGCACCTCCTCCCTGATGTGCTGTATGGCAGCCCTTGGCATCGGCCCCGGCGATAGGTCATCGTTCCCGGCTACACCTTTATTGCATCCATTTCCACCATTATTATGATGAACGCCATCCCCGTGCTGGCTGAGATCGACGATTCTCTCACCATTGATCCCGAAAAGATCGAGGCGCTGATCACTCCCAAGACAAAGGCCATCATTCCCGTGCACATGCTTGGCAACCCCTGCAAGATGGACCGCATCATGGAGATCGCCAAGAAGCACAACCTCTACGTCATTGAGGACTGCTGTCAGGCCGTGGGTGCCAGCTATAAGGGCAAGTGCGTGGGTACCATCGGTAACATCGGCGCTTACTCCATGAACGTCTTTAAGACCCTTTCCACCGGTGACGGTGGCTTTGTTGGTGTGACCGACGAGGATCTGTACGAGCGCGCCTTCGGCTTCCACGATCAGGGCCACAAGCCCAGCCGTACCGGCGTTGAGGTAGGTAACCGCTCCATCCTCGGCATCAACATGAGAATGAACGAGCTCAGCGGCGCCGTAGCCCTGGCTCAGACCCGCAAGCTGAAGGGTCTGCTTGCCACCCTGCGTGAGAAGAAGGCGCTTCTGAAGTCTAAGCTGCAGGGACTGCCCGGCGTTGGCTTCCGTACCATCAACGACGAGGGCGAATGCGCTACCCTTCTGACCCTGCTCTTTGAAACGAAGGAGCTGGCCGCCGCCTTCTGCGAAAAGGCAGGTACCGCTCCCATCGCACGCTCCGGCTGGCACGTATATAACAACATGGAGCAGCTTTTGGAGAAGAAGACCTGGACGGACGCTCACGTGTTCCACAACTGTGACAGAGTCTATGAGAAGCACATGCTTCCCGCTACCGACGATATTCTGGAAAGAGCCGTGAATATCTCCATCGGCGTGGTGGATAAGGGCCTTGGCGCAGGCACCGGCATCAACATCCTCTCCACCGAGGAGGAGATCGAAAAGGTAGCTCAGAATATCCGCGAGATCGTTCTCAGCCTGTAAGAAAAAAGCAAAAGAAGCAGAGAAAATTTCTCTGCTTCTTTTTTTATACCTTTAGCGCCGTCGTCAATCGTTCCGCGAAAAGAAGCGAGCCAGGGCTCTCAGCGCGCGCAAAAGGAGGTCTCTCAAGAGCTCAGTCGCCCCTTTCCTTTCTTCGAGAGGAGATTCTGCTTCCTCAGGCGGCTTTGCTTCCACGGGAGGCTCCGCTTCCGAAGGCGGTGTAGCGGGGACTTTCTCCTCGGAGGCCTCCTTTTCTGTGGGGGAATCCTCCGCCACAGGCGATACCTTTTGAGTGAGAATATCATCGGCGCGGATGAGAAGGCCGTCCACGGTGTGGCCGAGGATCCCCGCAAAGCCGTTTTCTCCATCGCCCGGATCGTAGCCCGTTACCTCGGGGAGCCAGCCGTCCTCCAAGGTGTGCACCCGATAATGCAGCAAGGTCTCGTCACTGCGGATCATAAAGCCGTCCACGGAGCGGCCGAGCATGCCGGCAAAGTCCTCCCGATCCATCACCTCGGGAAGCCACTCTCCCCCAAGCAAATGCGTCTGATAGAAGAGGGATCCGCGGGAGGCGGAGGCGATCACGGCGGTGACGGGCTGACCGAGAATGCCCGCGTAGCCGTTTTCATCATCTCCTATGCTCGCCCCCGATACCTCGGGAAGCCATCGATCGGTACAGACCCCGTAGGAAAGGGTCACGGGGATCCGCTCCGTCTCCTCCCCCGTAAGGAGGCGATTTGCCTCCTTTACGATCTCATCCATTTTGGAGAGCAGATACGCGCCGGGGCAGGCGGTGGCTTCAAACATTCCATGCCACGTAAGATTGACCCCCTTCACCAAGGGAACGAGGCCGTTTCGCCGTGCAATATCCGCGATCAGCGCGATGAGGCTTTGCAGAGAAGCGTCGCTGACAGGCCAAGGCACCCCCGATGCGGAATTGGCACATTCGATGGTAACGGATTCCAGATTGGAATCCCAATTTCCGTTGGTCCAGGCCGTGTCCTTTTCGTCCACGTACTGCGCGATCTCTCCCTCAAAGCCTATGCCGTAGTGAGAAGAGGCATCCCGCTCGATCTGCTGAAAGCTCTCTCCGCAACGGCGCGCCGTCCAGCGGGCGGCCATGTGATGGACCGTGATGGCGCGGATGGCTTTGCCGCCGCGCCCTACGGTAAAGTTTCCTTGATAGGCGGGGATCCATTCCCCAGACAAAGATGAATTACTCATAGCTTTCTCCCTTCATTCCGTTCATACCATCATTCCGACGGCCTTTGCCAGCTTGCTCAGCAGCTTTCCCACGTCCTTATTGTATTCTGCCGTTAACACCGTGCCCGCAGGGGCAAAAAGCGTCATGCTCATTCCCCTTGCTACGGGGGCTTCTCCCGCCGCAAGGCTTACGGGCTCCCGATACGGCTCGTAAGCCGTTGCAGTATCTCCCAGCTCGATCATGGGACGGAAGGTCACGTTTTTCATTTCTCCCGCGCCGGGATAAATACTGATATGGACCGTCATGCCGATATAGCCCTCGGGAATGGTTATTGTTGCTCCTTTTGTCGAGGTGCAAGCAAAAGCCGTGGTTGTTCCGTCGCTTTTGTTGAGCGTTCCGTTTAATACGTAGGTGGACCAGCTTTGCGCATCGGTCCCCTCACTGGAGACCGTCAGCACCGTTCCTACGGGGAGCTCCTTGCACACCTGATAGGCAATGTTGTGGCCGAAGCCTTTTTCTGCCGTTCCGTTCAAAACGATGCTTCCGTCCTCTTTTCGCTCGATGGTCACACCGTTTTTTGTTACGATGTTTGGCGTGTATTTCGGCAAAAGGTTTTTGCCGTACACCGTCACAACCGTCTCACCCACATCGGAGCTCACCGAAACTGCATGCGGCAAGGGAGAAACGTCCGTCAAAAGGATGGGATTTCCCACCGTCCTTCCCTTCACCGCAGGGGCAAAGAGCGTGCAGGAGGCGCCGTTGGTCAAGGGATTGCGGCTCTCCGCATCGGGCTCCTCCTCACTGATCGGCAGGCGCTCCTCCAGATTGTCAAAGGTCGCCTCCGTTTCCTCCTCCAGAATGGCAAGAGCCGCCGCCACAGCCCTTTCCGTGGGAACGAGAGCGTCGGAGGCGTGCTCCTCGTCACGAATACCGCTCCCCGCAGGGCGCAGATCTCCTGCTCCCAGCTTTGCCTTTAAAGCGGCCGTAATCGCGCGGTTCTCTACGGGATTTTGACTTTCTGCGGAAAGCGCACTGTCCACCGTCAGCCCCGGCACGGGGGTCACACCGCTTTGGAAGGGCGCCCCGTCCTCGGGCACGCTTTTAGCCACCTGCAAAATGATCCTGCCGCTTTTGGCAATAAAGCGCTCCGCCCTCTCATCGCCGTAGCACGCCGCCTGCACCGTCAGACGCGGTGCCCGCAGAAGGGACGCGGGCAAAAGAAGGCTCAGCGCTCCCTCAACGGGCTGTAAAGCCGCCGAGGTCACCGCCTCTCCCTCCGCCGTTTCAAATAAAAAGCGATAGCTTGCACCCTCTTCACACAGCATGCGCGGCGGAAGCTTTACCGTCATCCTCGTTTCCAGATGCTCTCCCTCGAAGCCCAAAAAGCCACAGCAGGCAGATTCCTTATCCTCCGTTAAGTCCAAATAAACCTCTCTCATGTATTTTTCCTCTCTTTCTCCTTATTTTTCTACGTCCCATTCGTGGGTCATTTGCTCGTACAGTGCGTGCACGTAGGAATTGCCGCCACGCTTGGCGTACAGCTCATACAGAGCACAAAGATCCTTTAATTCAAAGCTGCGCAGAGTCTTCTTTTCTACCCGCTTGTAATAGATCGCCGTGATCAGATCCCGCAGGATGCACAGATCCACTTCCCTTTGAAGCTCTCCGTCCGCAAGCATCTGCGAGAGCATCCCGCGAAGCTCTCCAAGCTCCTGCCGCAGACTCTTTTTTCCCGAAAGCCGCCCGTACAGCTCCGATGCCAGCGCGCGCAGGCGGGGCAAGGTCACGCAAAGCAGTGTTCCCAGCGAGATGGCGGCACCGAGGATCACTGCTGCTCTTTCAATCCAAGCCATGGCGAGCCTCCTTTCGGAAGGCATCGTTCAGCTCTGCCAGAGCCGCCTCAGCCAGCACCTCCATTTGCTTACGGCTGACGCTGAGACCCTTTTCCCGCAAAAGCGTTTCCGCAAAGGATAGGGCCGCCTCCAGCTTTTTCTTACCGTCTCCTGAACCGTAGATCTGCTCCGCCGCCAAAACGCAGGTACGCGCCACGGCGGCGGCCTCCTCCGAGGCAAAAAGCCTCTCCTTCAGGCGGGCAAGCCACCTTCCCAGCATTGCCACCGCCACGGAAAGCCCTGCGGCCAGCACCGCCAACAAAAGCTCCGTCAAGATCCCTGTCATAATTTCCGTTCCGTTCATTTTCTTTTCTCCTTTTTTTGTGTTTTTTTATGTTTTTGGTTTCCCGTTTTGCCAGTGCATTATATCGCGGAAAAATTTTTTTGAGAAACGGCGTTATCGGTATGTCATCCTCTGTCATGATGCTTTTCTGTTACACTGCTTTCATCACGAAAAGGAGGAGATTTATGAAGGTATACGCCGTTTACGAGCAGAAAAAGGAGCGGGATGCCTGCCTTGGGGTCTTTGATACCATGGAGGCCCTTTGTCGCGGTATGAGGATCAGCAAAAGAGCAGGATGGAACAATCTGTACCGCGCCGCCGCGGGAAAGCACCGATGCCAAAGAAGTAAATTCATCATTGTGCGCCTTTCCATCCCCCGCCATTTCACCGAAGAAAGAAGGCGTACTCCGAAGAGTACGCCCTGAGGTTCTTCAGCAGCCGAAGCAGAACAGAAGGATCACAACGGCAATCAGGATGATCCAGAGAAGAACGTCCTTGCTGAACAGATTGCATGCGCAGTTCATAGTGTTTCCCCTTTCTTTTTGCCGACTTTTTATCGGCTTACTGCCATAGTATGACCTCACACCCGTTTGGTGAAGAGAAAAGCTCCGCCCCCTTTTTCGTTTTTTTCAAAAAGGGAAAAATCCCCCTTCTTTTTTTAAAAAAAGGCTTGACAAAACCTCCCCCCGCGGCTATAATAACCAATGTTCCCAATGCGAGAGTGGCGGAATTGGCAGACGCGCTAGCTTGAGGTGCTAGTGGAAGTAATTCTATGTGGGTTCAAGTCCCGTCTCTCGCACCAAACAAAAAAGACACCCTTTGGGTGTCTTTTTTGTTTGATATAAAAAGGTAGGGACTTGAAGGGAGCGAAGTGAATGACGACCTAAACGGTCGTCAGAGCGCGACCCCGCACCGCCCGCAGGCGGGCAAGTCCCGTCTCTCGCACCAAACAAAAAAGACACCCTTTGGGTGTCTTTTTTGTTTAA
>JAFQMA010000015.1 GCA_017414535.1 Clostridia bacterium
CCGAGAATGATATTCTTTGTTTTCGGCGAGTATTTACCTTTCTCAAAGTATGTAACCCACTATGACACTTTCACTAACTGAAAGTGTCATTTTTTCTTTATATAGAAAACGGAGACTACTTCTTTACGAAGTGTCTCCGTTCGTCGGCTCTTTTCTTCTCTGTTGTTAAAGGGTGCTTTCCATACGGCGGATGTATTCCTCCTGACCGCCGCGGGAGACGTCCACAAAAACGGCGCTGTAGCCCGTAATGCGCACCAAAAGATCGCGGTAGGCTTCAGGGTCGCACTGTGCTTTCCGCAGCTCCTCCGTAGAGGTGATGCCGAACTGCAGATTCATACCGCCGTCGGCAAAATACCCGTCCATCAGCGCCAAGAGAGCGGCACTGTCGCGAGGGGTACGGAGCATACTGCGGTCAAGACGCACGTTCAAAACGCCGCAGTTGATCCTGTTCCAGGGAAGGCTCGTCACGGAATGAAGCAGGGGCATCAAGCCCTTTCCGAAGCCCACGGTGGGATTCAGATCCGCGCTGAAATTGGTGTAGGCAAGGCGACCGTCCACCGTAGCAGGCGTTTTGCGACCGTACAGGATATGTCCCTGATCGTAGATATTGGCAACAAGGGTGATGACCTCCCTTTTTCCGTCCTTGCCCACGGCGCGGCGATCCACCGCATCCAGCAGGCGGGTCAAAAGGCGCTTGGCGTGACCGTCGGCAATGGCGTTCTCCGTGCCGTATTTGGGCGCGGCAAGGCAGGCTCTGCGAAGCTCGTCATATCCTTCGAAATTGGCCGCCGTCGCCGCCAAAAGCTCCTCCGGCGTGCAAAGCTTTTTGCGAAACACCACGTCCTCCACGGCACAGATCATATCCGTGGCGGTGCCGAGAATGGTCATATACACGTACACCGCAGGGTATTTCACACCGCCGAAATGCAGACTTCTTCCCTTCTCCAGACAGCCCCGCAAAAAGCAATCGTCCGCACTTAAAATGCTACCGCAGGGAGGAAGAGTGCCCGTGCAGAACTTTTCCCTGTAGGGAATAAAGCACTCATCGATATATTCCGTATAAACGGCCTCGATCTTGTCGTAAAGCTCGTCGATGCTTTCGGGCAGAGCCCCCTCGCTCAAAGCACGGTTCACCACCAGAGGCAGGGGCTTTTTTTCCGCCACTCTTCCCACGATGGCACCGCCGTGGATATCCGCCCAGTTGCAGGGATGCACGGTATATTCCACCGCATCCTCGGGGCTGACGCCCCCCGCGATCTGCGCGGGGATCATGGTCTCGTCGTTATAGACGATGACGGAGGCGTTTTGGCGGATCTTTTCTGCCAGGATCTCCCACAGCGCCTGCGGACGGTCCTTGGTGTGACGGCAGATGAAAACGGGATTTTTCAGCTCGGGATGAATATGCTTGGCCCAAAGCACGGAAAGCTCGTTTTCCCGATGGTCAAGGGCATTCGAATAGCCGCCCAGCACCACGTAGCCGGGAGAATCGTAAAGATGGTTGCGGTAAAAGCTTGTATGTTCGTAATTTTCATCAAGAAAATCCAGCTGATGCTCCCCGCGACCCAAATGCAGATTGGTCTTGGCACAGAAATCGTCGATAAAAGCACCCGCCTCTTCTTCGGTCAGCGTACCGGCGGCGATCTCCTTGCGATAAAAGGGCAAAAGAAGGCTGTCCACACGTCCCATGGTAATACAGCTGACAAAGCGACCCGCATAGACCAGATGAAAGGTGTAAACGAACAGGATCAGCTGCAAGGCCTGACGGAAGGTCTGCGGAGCACCCTTACAGAGCACGCGGCACACCTCGGCCATGTCCTCCTCCCCCGCCTGCGCGGCAGCCTCACCGTAGCGCTCCGCAAAACGCAGGTAGGCGCGATAGGTCCAAAGCATGCCCTCCAGAAGGTTGCGCGTTCTTTGATCCTCGCCCTCCGACACCGCACGGGCAAGGCGCGCCTCGGCCAAAGCCACGTAGCCGGGCAGACCGATCTCCAGAATGCGCTCCCAATCCAGCGTGATATGGCTGGCGGTGCGGTTCGTTACGGGATTTTTCGTCAGACTCTCCGCGCTCTCGGCGACCGCTTTTTCCTCCTCGGGCGTGGGCACGTGATCGTCAAAACGAGCCAAAAACAGATCGTACGGCTCAATGGGAAGGCAGGCCCTTTCGGCCATATAATAAAGCCCTTTTCCGAGAATAAGGGGCTGAGGCAGCGCGGCATAGGTCTCCCACGCCTCCTTCACCAAAAGAAAGCGCTGCACCAGCGTGCTTCTTTTATCCTTTTCCCGCAGAAGACGGGCGGCCTCGCTGACGCTGTGGGCCGCTTTTTCCAAAAGTGTCATCTTTTTCCTCCCTTGGTTTCTGCAGCGATTATAGCATTTTTCAAAGAAGGCAGTCAATATATTTTCACAAAAATGATAGACAAAAGGGGAAAAGTTTTTTATAATGGAGACAGCAACAAAAAAGGAGTATCCGCCATGTATCGTACCGAGCATCCCAAGCCCCAATTTCAAAGAAACAGCTGGAGAAATCTCAACGGAATCTGGGAATTCCGCTTCGACCCCGCCCGTAGCGGCCGTCAAACGGGGCTTTACGAGCCCGAGGCAATCTTCCCCTTAAAGATCAACGTCCCCTTCTGCCCCGAAAGTGCCCTGTCCGGCATTGAGGAGAAGGATTTTCACCACGCTGTCTGGTACCGCAGGAGCGTTTCCCTCTCCGGGGAGGAATTAAAGGGCCGCGTGAGACTGCACTTCGGTGCCGTAGACTACGACGCCTTCGTTTACGTCAACGGCAAGCGCGTAGGCACCCACCGCGGCGGCTATACCTCCTTTTATTTTGATATTACCGATCACGTTCAGGAGGGCGAAAACACCCTCGTGGTCTGCGCCGAGGACGATACCCGCGATCCCTTGATCCCCTCGGGCAAGCAGAGCGACCGCTTCCATTCCTACGGCTGCAGCTATACCCGCACCACGGGCATCTGGCAGACCGTGTGGCTGGAATTTCTGCCCGAGGCTCATATTGAAAGCGTCAGATACCTGACCGACGTGACCGCCTGCACCCTCACCGTACGCGCCAAGGTGGCGGGCGAGGGCACCCTTTGCATCCGCGCTCTGTACAACGAGCGCTGTGTGGGCGAAGCCACCGCCGAGGGACAGGACGGAGACGAGCTGATCCTGACCCTGCCCCTGTCGGAAAAGCATCTGTGGGAGCCCGGTCACGGCCGCCTCTATTCCCTCTCCCTTTCCTACGGAGAGGACAGCGTGGAAAGCTATTTCGGCCTGCGCTCCATCCGCCTTTCCGAAAGAGACTTTCTCATTAACGATAAGAAGGTCTTCCAGCGTCTGGTGCTGGATCAGGGCTTCTATCCCGACGGCATTTACACCGCCCCCTCCGATAAGGAGCTGGCGGCGGATATCGAGCGCTCCCTTGCCATGGGCTTCAACGGTGCCCGCCTTCACGAAAAGGTCTTCGAGGAAAGATTTCTCTACCACTGTGACAGACTGGGCTACCTGGTCTGGGGCGAATTTGCCAACTGGGGTCTGGATCACTCGAGAGAGGATGCCCTCTTCTCCTTCCTGCCTCAGTGGCTGGAGGCGGTGGAGCGTGACAGAAATCACCCCGCCATCATCGGCTGGTGCCCCTTTAACGAGACCTGGGATATAAACGGAAGACAGCAGAGGAACGAGCTTTTGTCCTGCGTGTATCTGGCCACCCGTGCCGCCGATCCCTCCCGCCCCTGCATCGATACCAGCGGCAACTACCACGTGATCACCGACGTTTACGACCTGCACGATTACGAACAGGATCCCGCCGTGTTCCGCGAGCATTACGAGCCCTTGGGCAAAACGGACGATCTGCGCTTTGCTCAGGTCTTCCGCGACCGCCAGATCCGCTACGACGGAAAAAGACCCTTCTTCGTCAGCGAATACGGCGGCATCAAATGGAGCGAGGAGCAGGGCAGCTGGGGCTACGGCAACGCTCCCAAGTCCGAGGAGGAATTTCTCACCCGATTAAAGGGACTGACCGACGTCCTTTTGGATAACGAGCATATGTTCGGCTACTGCTATACCCAGCTCACCGACGTGGAGCAAGAGCAGAACGGCCTTTACACCTACGACCGCCGTCCCAAATTCGATCCCGCCGTCATTGCCGCCATCCTTGGCCGCAAGGCAAAATATGAGGAGGAATAAAGATGACCTTTGAGGAAATGCTCCTGAAAAGAGAAAGCTGCCGTGCCTACGATCCCACCCGTCCCGTCACGCGGGAGGATCTGACGAAGATCTGCGAGGCGGGTCGCCTGACCCCCAGCGGCTGTAATTCCCAGCCCTGGCGCTTTTTGGCGGTGGATGAGGCGGAGGCCAGGAAAAAGCTCTGTGACGCCCTCGTTCTGGAAAGCGGTCGCACAGGTGCCCCATGGCGGGAGGACTGCAACGCCTTCATCGTCCTTATCGAGGACGAGGCAAAGCTCATGCCGGGCGTTGCGGAATACTACGGCACTACCCAGCGCTTTGCTCAAGGCGATATCGGCATGGCCTGTCTGAATATGTGCTACCGCGCCATGGAGCTGGGTCTGTCTACCTGCATCATCGGCATGGCCGATCAGAAAAAGCTGAGAGAGGCCTTTGCCATTCCGGAAAAGCATGAGATCCGCATGGTGCTGGCCGTAGGCTATCCCAAGGAAGATAAGCCCGCCCGTCCCAAGGCAAGAAAGCCCTTTGAGAGTGTGGTCAGCTTTAACGAATGGAAATAAATAATACCGCAAAAAAAGCACCCCTTCGGGTGCTTTTTTCTTTTGTAAGGGCTTATTTTACGATAGCGTCCTTTTGGTAGATCAGCTGCTGCGGGCCCACCATGATCTCGGGGCATTTTTCCTCAATGGCCTCGCGAATGGCATAATGCTCAAAATTGAAGATCGCCGCAAAGCTTTCGGCAAGCTCCGCAGGAAATTCCTGCCACTGCAGCTCCATGGTAAAGCTCTCGCGGGCCCCCTCGTAGCGGTATTGCGTAAGATTTCCCTTGTCGTCGTAGGTGAAGGAGCCTGTGCTGACGTTCCCTCCCTCGTCCTGCGTCACGTATTTGACGGGCATGCCCGCCTCATTAAATTCCGCCGTAAAATCCTCATCGTTAAAAAACTCGCGATCGGCGATAGTGGTGCCGTCCTTGAAATACAGCACGTTGGAGGTGCAAAAGCCCCGGCGGTTCATTTTATAAACCAGCTTATCCAACCTTCCGTCGGAATAGGTGTGAAAATCCTCGGGATAGCAACGGGTGCCGTCCTCCTTTTGATAGGTCTCGGTCAGCGTGATCTCGCCGCCCTCGTAGGGGATCTCGTAGACGCGATAGCGCAGGACCTTGCTGTCGTCGTCATCGCGCTGGGACCAGCCGCCATCCACGTAGGAGATGGTATAGCCCGTATCGCCGTACTGATAGATGCGCTCCTCCACACTCTCGCTGGTTTCGTCGCCCATATACTTATCGTTGATAACGACCTTGGCGATCCGCCCCTGATCGTCGTAGGTAATACTGTAATCGGTGGTGGAGTTGATGCCCTCGGACATTCTGTAGGCAGATTCCTCCAGGATGCTCGTGCCGTCCTCCGACACGGTAAAGCGGCGCAGTCCCGGGTCCACGCTGCCGTCGCGCTCGGGAGCGCGCAGTCGGGACAGCTCGAAGGGGTTCGTCTTGGCAAGATCCACCTCGTAGCCGGAGGAAAGGGTGGTCTTTCCGTTGTAATAATTGTAGAAGCAGATCTTGGCCACCGTGCCGTTCATTTCAACGGTCTGCATCACGTAGCTGTTGCCCTCTGCGTCGGTACGGGTAATGGAAGACGGAAGCCAGGCCTTTCTTCCGGACAGGATCCCTGCCCCCTCGGCCGTAGCGGCCGATCCCCCGTCGCCTGTGGCGGCTGTGGCGTTTTCATCCTTCTCGTCACAGGAGATCAGACAAAAACAAAGAAGCGTTGCAAGAAACAGAGCTAAAAATCTTTTCATGATAAAATCCTCCCGTTCTTTTTTGTATATGAAGGCTTTCCTTCACCTCTATTATAGCACCGCGGCAGAGCTTGTCAAGCAAGGAAAAAATATCAATTTTCCCATACAAGGAATATCAATTTTTATCACTTTTCTTGACTTTGCCCTCCACCACCCGTATAGTAAAAAAACGTCAAACGAAAAAAGCTTTTGAGAAATATCGTTCATAGGAGAAAAACATGAAAAGACTCGCCATCATCCCCGCCCGCAGCGGCTCCAAGCGCCTGCCCGGCAAAAATATCAAAGAATTTTGTGGCAAGCCCATGCTTTCCTACGGCATCACTGCCGCCTTGGAATCCGGTCTGTTCGATACCGTTATGGTCTCCACCGACAGTGAAACGATCGCCGAGATCGCCCGCAAATACGGCGCCGAGGTGCCCTTTCTGAGAAGTGCCGAGGCCGCCAGCGACACCGCCGTCGACTACGACGTTCAGCGCGAGGTTATCGGCGAATACAAGAAGCGCGGCATGGAATTTGATCAAATGGCCTACATCTATCCCTGCGCTCCCTTTATTCAGCCCAAGCACGTAAAGGCCGCCATGGAAAAGCTGGAGAAAACGGGCGCCATTCTGGTCTCCGCGGTCACCGCCTTCTCCTTTCCTCCCCTGCGCTCCTACTATATTGACGAAAACGACCGCATTTGCCTGCGCTTTCCCGAGTATTACTCCTGCCGCTCTCAGGATCTGCAGACCCTCTATCACGATTGCGGCATGATGTACGCCTACGATCTGCACCGTCTGTTCGTAGAGGGCGAAACGAGACAGGAGCATTGGGCTCGTGTCTTTGCGGAGAGCGCCCCCGTCATCATTCCCGAGGAGGAATGCCAGGATATCGACACCCTCTCCGACTGGATCGTGGCCGAGCAGAAATATCGCATGCTTCACGGTCTTGTGTGATCCTTTTCACACTTTTTGTGAAAGCCTCTCAAAGGAGAGGCTTTCTTCTTTTTTTTCGCGAAAAAAACTTTGAAAAAAATCGTTTTTTTCTCTTGTTTTATTGACATTCCTTCCTATTATAGTGTAGAATTATGATAGCGAATAAGAGAATGCGGTACTGTACCTATTTTTGCTTATTCAACGCTTTCCTTCCCTTATATAGGGGGCAGTGAAAAGCTTTTGACCCATAGGCGGCCTTGGATCGAAGGTTCGCCTCCTCCCCTGTTCCTCAGTGCAGATCCACTGAAAGGAGACTTCTATGAAACACACCCTCACTCATCGTCTGCTCTCCCTGCTGCTTTGCGCTACCCTGCTTCTGGGACTGGTCCCCACAGCGATCGTCAGTGCGGCCGCAGGAGACACAGGCCTTGTTTCCACCGTGCAGGGAACCAAGGTGGCAGACCCTCATAACATTCACGGCTGGACCCATCATTTCGGCTCCACCGTGCTGAATACGGAAAATGCAGGCAAGGTATGGGCAGATAAATCCGTCTTTACCGACGTTGCCTCCTTTAAGGCCGCCATGCTGCAGGGCGAGAGCATCAATCCCAACGCCGCCTATAACAGCATGGCCATTGACGACGACAATTTCCTGGTGGCTCTGTCCGGTATTGCCGCCACCAAAGAGGTCGTGGGCTATTCCGCCGTGCCTACGGATACGGTCTTTGTTCTGGACGTGTCCGAATCCATGGACCAAAGCGGCTACGTGCCCTCCATGGTCACCGCCGCCAACAACGCCATCAAGACTCTTTTGGAGCTGAACCGCCACAACCGTGTCAGCGTGGTTCTCTATTCCGGTAACACCAGGGAGGGCAGCTCCAACCTGAGCCACGCCACCGTACTGCTCCCCTTGGATCGCTACGAGGCAGGCAACAGCGGTGATTACGTTACCTACACCGGCTACACCACCAGCACCACCGTTGCCGTGGCACGCGATCTGAAAAACGGCGAGGGTGAAGAGGTTGATCGCACAAGCAAGACCACCCAGGGCGGCACCTATATTCAAAGCGGTCTGTATCTGGCCTCCACCCAGTTTAAGAAGGCCTACGACGACGGCACCACCGTCATTGACAGCGACCTGATCCAGGGCGGCACCAAGCGCATCCCCGTCGTCGCTCTCATGAGTGACGGTCTACCCACCGCCGCCTCCACCAATTACGCTACCCTCGGAACGAATGGCACCTCCAATCAGGGCGACGGCACCGAAAACACCAATGCCATTACCTTCTTGACCCAGCTCACCGCCAAGTGGCTGAAGGAAAGCGCCTCCAAATATTACGGTAACGAGGCCCTGTTCTATTCCCTCTGGCTGAAGAGCGCAAACGATAATTCCAACAACCCCACCATCGCTCCCTCCACCTCCGGCGTCACGCTGGACGGCTGGTGGAAATCCTATCTGAATGCCACCGCAGGCAGCCAGGTCTCCTTCCGCGTAAGTCAGAGCAGAACCTTCTCCATCACCCGCGATGACGTGGTGGAGCGTGTTCCCGCCGTGGATCCCGCCACAGACGAATACACCAAGGACTGGACCGAGGCACAGAACTACGTAGACGAGTACTTCACCGCTACCAACGCCGGAGATTTTGAAAACGCCTTCAAAAGGATCGTTGATACCATTATCGCACAGTCTCGCTATTATCCCACCATGGTCTCCGGTCAGAATCATTCCAACAGCGGCTACATCGCCATTGAGGACCCCATCGGCGTCTTCATGGAGGTGAAGGAGCTGGAGGGCATCGACATCGGCGGACACCTGTTTACGGGCGAGGCCCTCATCAAGATGATGATGAACAACGACTTCGGTAACCGCGATACCTATACCGAAAACGGCTGGAAGCTCATCGAAGCCATCGAAAACCGTCTGGGCGTGGGCGAGGACGTGGCCATCGCCATTGCCTCCGAGGCCTGGAATTACGGCCAGTTGGGCTACGACAGCACCACCGGAAAATACAGCAACTACATCGGCTGGTACGCCGACGAAAACGGTGTCTATAAGGGTTTCTGGCACGACGGTCACACCGTTGCCGACGTCCCCGCAGGCGCCACCCAGCGCATCAAGAGCTACGGCTTCTACGGTGTTATTGACGATGCCATTTCCGATTCCAATATCGCAGGCACCGACATGATGCATATAGCCGTGCGCGTAGCAACCAAGCTCACCACCGGCGAGCAGACCGTCTCCTTCGGCATTCCCGCCGCTCTCATTCCTCTGGTGGTCTACGAGGTAGAGGTCAATGCCTCCAGCATTGCCGCCGCCACGGAGGCAAAGCTGAACGTGACCGGCGCCACCCATCCCCTCCGCCTGCTCATGGAGGTAGGCCTGAGAGAGGACATCAACGAGCTGACCGTCAAGAGCATCGTGGAAAAGAGCGACCACTACCACAAGGATGCCGACGGCAACTATGTATTCTACACCAACCGCTGGGGTGACGTACACGTGGATACGGGCATGATGGATAAGCCCGAATACATGAACCATACCGCTACCGTGTCTCACTTCAATCCTTCCGTCATGAACGAGAAGTATTACTTCTTCCAGGACACCGCCATCTACACCGATGAGAGAGGCACCCGCTACGTGGGTAGCTCCGCCCCCGCAAACGCCACCTTCTACGAGCTGGTCTACGTCTTTGAGGCTACGGGCAACGGTGACGAGGCTCGCATCTTAAAGAAATACCGCCCCATTTCCGACAAGGCCATCATTCATGCGGAAAAGGATGAGGATTCCAACGCATGGCACATTCCCGGCAACGTCGCACACTACAACGTGACCGATTACAAGGTACAAAAGCCCGACAATGCAACGGACACCCTGGAATACCTTGTCAGCATCGAGATCCCCGAGTATACACAGGGTCGCTATGAGGTCTACAGCATGCACGGCAACAACGGCCGCATCACCATGTCGCAGACCACCGGCATGAAGCTGACCAAGGAGATCCCCGTGGTCATTCCCGGCACCTCCACCAAGAACTTCGTTCTGAACGTAGCCTTTGCCGCACCCGCAGGCACCACCCTTCCCGCCACCGTGAAGGTCTCCTACGATCAGAAGACCTACGTCGAGGTAGCCACAAATAACGTTTCCGTCACGCTGGATGCCAACGAGTCCGTATGGATCTACGGCCTGCCCGCAGGCACCGCCTACACCGTGACCGAGGAGGATCACCTCGATTATCAGCCTCAGATCAGCTCGGTCAGCGGCACGCTGACCGGCGGTGAGATCACCCCCGTCACCTTCACCAACCGCGCCAAGGACGCAGGCCGCGTGGTGATCACCAAAAAGGTGGCCCATCCCTTCGGGGAGGGAACCGTCGTTCCCACCAATCTGAAGTTCGCCTTTATCGCTGCCATCTTTGTAAACGGCACGGCCTACGCCAACCAGCCCGTAGAAACCAGCCACGGCAGCTTCACCACCGACTATCTCGGCCAGATCATCTTTGCGCTGGGCGCAGACGATTCCATCTCTATCAACGGCCTGCCCAACGGCGCAGAGGTACAGGTATTTGAGGTCGATATGCCTCAGGGCTTCCGTGCCGACAAGGACTCCGACTCCGCCATCACCACCTACGGTGAGGTGGAGGAGCTGGTATTCACCAATACCTACGAGCCCCGCAGCATCAACGGCTCTCAGGTCAAGATCCACGGCACCAAGTATCTGGACGGCCGTCTCTGGCAGGATTTCGACGCTTACACCTTCCGTCTCCAGTATTGGAACGGCATCAGCTGGCAGGTGCTGGCAGGCGGCAGTGAAAACGTCGCTACCAAGGCCGATCCCACCTTCAACCTCTCCGACGTATTCGCAAGCTTCAACTTCGATCACGAGGGAAGCTACCGCTTCTGGATCGTAGAGGAGGAGGGCGAGCTGGGCGGCATCACCTACGATAAGTCCGTACGAGAATTTATCGTTACCGTGGAGGACAACTGGAAGGGCGTCTACGAGATCGCAGACGTTTCCTCCGCCTCCGCTCAGGTCACCGTGACCGAGACTCCCGCGGCAAGCGGCACCGAATACACCGTCAACACCGGCTTTACCAACCGCTACTCCACCGGCACCACCTTCGTGGATCTGAGCGGTGAAAAGACCCTCGTAGGCGACGATCTGGCGGGCTACGTAGGCGAAAACGGCTTCGGCTTCGAGCTTCATACCGCCGTAATGACCTCGGGCGGACTGCAGCAGGATCAGCTGATCTACACCGCACATCTGAACGATGAGGGCAAATTCACCTTCGATCACAACTACGTCGGTCATCTGGTCTTCGATCAGCCCGGCACCTACTACTTTATCGTGCGCGAGGCTGTCATCGGAAGCGATCCCCTGATGAAATTCGATCCCGCCCTTTACGAGATCACCGTTGTCGTTACCGACAATCTGGTGGGCGGTCTGGAAAACACCGTAGCCGTGACCCGCGTTACGGCCGGCGGCAGCACCACCGCTGACAAAGCAAGCCTCAACTTCACCAACGAGCGCCTGCCCAAGGCCGTGCAGATCCGACTGCTCGGTCATAAGAATTACAACTTGACCCTCCCTGCCGATAAATTCACCTTTGATCTGTACAAGGCGACCCTCTCCGGCTCCACCTATACCGCCGAGGGTAACGCTCTTCTCTCTGCCACCAACCGGGCAGACGGTGCCTTCCTGCTGGAGGACGGCGCAAGCTCCTCTCATCTGGTCTTCACCAAGGCCGGTGATTATCACTTCATCGTGAAGGAGCGTCTCCCTGCGGGAGTCAGTGCACAGGATCCCACCCTGAACGGCATCACCTACGATACCCGTGAGTACGGTCTCACCGTGCGCGTCACCGACGGCATCAGCCCCACGGGCAGAGCCATCCTCATCTATGAGCTTTTGGTGAACGGTGTTCCGGGCGGCTCCATCACCTTTGATAACCGCTACGGCGCATCAGGCGAGATCACTCTCTCCGGCGAAAAAACGCTGGACGGCAAGACCCAGGGCACCGAGGCCTTTACCTTCGAGCTGTATAACGCAAGCGTTTCCGGCTCTACCGTGACTCTCGGCTCTCTGATCGACTCCAAGTCTCCCGTGGGAGGCACCTTCACCTTCAAGGCTCTGCACTTCGCCTCTCTTGCCGACGTGGGCGAGCACTACTTTGTGATCCGTGAGAGGATCCCCGCAGGTGCCAATGCCGCCCATACCTACAAGGGCGTCACCTACGATGCAAGAGAGTATCTGGTGAAGATCACCGTCACCGATAACGGCGACGGCACCCTGAAGACTGAAAAGACCGTAACTCTGAACGGCGCTCCCGCCGAGGTCCGTTTTGAGAACACCTACGCCATCACTGCCGAGACCCGCGTTCCCGTCAGCGGCGAAAAGGGCGCCGAGGACTTCACGCTGAAGGACGGCGATTTCTCCTTTGCCATCTATAACGGCAATGTAGACGGTCAAGGCAAGGTCACGGCCGACGGCACCCCCATTGAGACCGTCAAGAACGTAGGCTCCGCCTTCTCCTTCACCGATCTGAAGTTCGATTCCCTCACCGACGTGGGTGACCATTACTTCGTGATATGCGAGGTAGTTCCCGACGAGGCCGATGCCAACGGCATTTACAAGGGCATCCTCTATGACAAGAGCGAATTTGTTCTGAAGGTCACCGTGACCGACAACGGCGACGGCACCCTGAAGGCTGTGCCCACGCTCACCAAAAACGGCACCGCCGCCTCCCTCCGCTTTGAAAACGCTTACCGCATCACCACCGCAGGTGCCATCACCGTCGGCGGCGAAAAGAAGCTGGAGGACAAGACCCTTGCCGACGGCGTTTATACCTTCGAGCTCTACAAGGCACAGAAGGACGGTCAGGGCAAGCTTGCCATTGTAGGCTCCGCCATCGATACCGACATCAACAAGGACGGTAAATTCACCTTCGATACCGTCACCTTCACCTCTCTGGAGGACGTGGGTATTCACTATTTCGCCGTGAAGGAGCGCATCCCCGCCGCCGCACAGGACAATGCCCATCTGGGCGTTCTGTACGATGCCAGAACCTACTTTATCACCGTGACCGTCACCGATAACGGCGACGGCACCCTGGCCGTTACCTCCGCCACCTCCGTGGAGGGCGAAAGCGCCGCCAAGATCGAATTTGTCAACAAGTACGGCGTCATGACCCCTGTGGAGATCACCCTGGAGGGTGAGAAGACCCTGGACGGCGCGGCCGCTCCCGACGGTAAGTTTACCT
This sequence comes from Clostridia bacterium, assembly GCA_017414535.1. Taxonomy (GTDB): domain Bacteria; phylum Bacillota; class Clostridia; order Oscillospirales; family SIG627; genus RGIG5579. Next base: position 13,160 of record JAFQMA010000015.1, read on the forward strand.
TCGGTCTGTACAAGGTAAGCGTCACCGCTGCAGGCGATCCTGTGATCGATCCCAACGCGCTGCAGACCGTTTCCACCAAGGACGGTAAATTCAGCTTTACCGCCATGAAGGCTGAGAAGCTTTCCGATGAGGGCAATTACTTCTTCGCCATCCGCGAGATCATCCCCGACGGTGCGGATGAAAACGGCGTAAAGGACGGCATCAAGTACGATCCCACCCTGTACTACGCTCGCGTAGAGGTTTCCGACAACGGCGACGGCACCTTCAAGACGCAGGTCTACTACGGTGACGCCGAGGGCAAGATCATTGATCACGCGCCCACCTTCGCCAACACCACCGTGGAGAAGCCCCCCGTTCCCACGGGCGACAGAGCTAACCTTGCTCTGTGGCTGGCGCTCCTCTTCGTTTCCGGCACCTCTCTGTTCGTTGTTCCCCTCATTGCCAAGAAAAGAAGAGCGTGAGCTGAAATGACCCCATAGCACCCTGCCGACCCACATGGGTCGGCAGTTTTTTTGCAAATATTGTCCTTTCTTCCCGCAACGTCTTGCATTTTTCGCCGATTGGTCGTATAATCGGTATAGAAACATATTGGAGGATTTCACAATGGAATACGACGTTTTGATCTTCGGCGGACAGAGTAATATGCAGGGGCAGACAGGCTCCTTCCCCACTTACAACAAGCCCGTAGACGGCGCGCTGGAATATCGCTTCCTTACCGATTCCTTCATCCCCGTTCAACATCCCATCGGTGAGGTCATTGAGGGAGGTCTGCTTCTGGCGGCCTCGGGCAATAACGGCTCCATGGTGCCCGCCTGCTGCAAACAATACATAAAGAATACCGGCCGTGGCGTCGTGGCCATTCACGTGGCCCGCGGCAACACCGCCATTGCCGAGTGGGACGGCGCTACCCGCCGCTATCAGTTGGCTGTGGAAAAGATCCAAGGAGGCCTGAATAAGCTCCGTGCCGAGGGACACACCGTCGGCAGGATCTATTACCTCTGGCTGCAGGGCGAATCCGACGCCATTAACGGCACCACCGGCGAGGATTACGAGAGAATGCTCATCGATCTGAAGAACAACCTCAAGCGCGATGTGGGCATCCATAAGTTCTGCATCCTCAAGGTAGGCTACTTCAACCGTCACCGTGCCAAGGCGCTGGCACACCTCACCGTTCAGCAGAGAGCCGCCTACGACGAGAATATCATGCACGCGCAGGAAATGGCCGCCCGGCACGACGAGGACGTGGTCATGCTCCTGCGCATCCTGCCCGAAATGAGTCTGGATCAGAAAAATATCAATCCCAAGGCCATGGGTCACTTCAATAACAAGGCCCACACCATTATCGGCAAAGCCGCCGCCGACGCCCTGGCCAAGCTGTAATTTTTCGTTTTATCTGAGGGCCCCCTTTTCGGGGGAGGACCTTTTGCAAAAGGCAGTCTGCCCCGGCGAGGGAAGGTGGCGCGGCAACGCCGTAACGGATGAGGTCGCCATGGATCTCTCCCCCTCCCCAAAAACCTTTCGTGTTTATTTTTCAGAAATGAGGCCTTTCTGCCAAAACGGCAGGAAGGCTTTTCTTCATCCTCGAAAAAACTTGACGAAAAATATAGACTTTTCTTCCTTTTTTTGATATAATGGATTATCTATTGAAACATGGAGGACTTTTTCCCATGCTGCAACGAAATTCCAAAGAAAATTACTATCTTGATATTGCCGAGACCGTGGCCGAGCGCGGCACCTGCCTGAGAAAGAAATACGGCGCCATCATCGTAAAAAACGACGTCATCGTCTCCACGGGCTACGTAGGCGCACCTCGCGGCAGAAAGAACTGCTGTGACATGAATTACTGTCTGCGTGAGCAGATGAATATCCCCCGCGGTGAGCGATACGAGCTGTGCCGCAGTGTCCACGCGGAGCAAAACGCCATCATCAACGCCTCCCGCGAGCAGATGATCGGCTCCACCATGTACCTGTGCGGGGTGGACGTTAAGACCGGTGAATACGTGGAGAATTCCTCCTGCTGCCAGATGTGCAAGCGCATGGTCATCAACGCGGGCATCGAAAAGGTGGTCATCCGCGACAACAAAGAAAATTACCGCGTCATTTTCGTTTCCGAATGGGTGGAAAACGACGATTCCTTAGGTCAAACGGGCTATTAAAGAACGGAGAAAAGCACTATGTCTAAAACCTTTATCCCTCAAGGCTACAAAAGCGTTCTGGGCGAGTACGATACCCAAGCCGCCATCGGCATCCTGCGCCGCCGCTTTGAAAAAAATCTCTGCGTGGCGCTGAATTTAAAGCGCGTCAGCGCCCCCCTTTTCGTGGATCCCGATACGGGTCTCAACGACGATCTGAGCGGGGTGGAGCGCCCCGTGCGCTTTGACATTAAGGAAACCGGCCGCGACGCGGTGGTGGTCCATTCCCTTGCCAAGTGGAAGCGCATGGCGCTGGGCAAATACGGCTTTCCCAAGGGCGAGGGACTTTATACCGACATGAACGCCATCCGCCGTGACGAGGAGATGGACAACCTCCATTCCATCTACGTGGATCAGTGGGATTGGGAAAAGGTCATCGGCCGTGAGGATCGCACCGTGGATTACTTGAAAAAGACTGTGGGCGGCATCGTTTCTGCCATTTGCGACACCCAGGATGAGATCAAGAGCCTCTATCCCGCCTTAAAGACTACCCTCTCCCGCAAGGTGAAATTCATCACCACCCAGGAGCTGGAGGATCGCTATCCCTCCCTTTCCGGTAAGGAAAGAGAAAACGCCGTTACCAAGGAATACGGCACCGTGTTCCTGATGCAGATCGGCGATAAATTAAAAAGCGGCAAGCCCCACGACAGCCGTGCCCCCGACTACGATGATTGGGCCCTCAACGGAGATCTGCTGTTCTGGGACGAGACCCTGTCCTGCGCGCTGGAGATCAGCAGCATGGGTATCCGCGTGGATGAAAAGTCCATGCTGGAGCAGCTTCAAAAGGCAGGCTGTCCCGAGCGCGCCGAAAAGAGCTTTCACAAGGCCCTTTTGAAGGGTGAAATGCCCCTGACCATGGGCGGCGGCATCGGACAGAGCCGTCTGTGCCTGCTCCTTCTGGAAAAATGCCACGTGGGCGAGGTGCAGGTATCCCTGTGGGACGATGAAACGGAAAAGATCTGCCGTGAGGCAGGCGTTACCATACTGTAAGGAGTCTTTATGCCGAGCATTCCCGAATATTTCGGTTCCATGGTCTTTAACGACCCCATGATGAAAAAATACCTCCCCGAGGAGATCTATCTTTCCTTGAAGAATACCGTCTCCCGCGGAGAAAAGCTTGACCCACGCATTGCCGATGCGGTGGCGGACGGCATGCGCGCCTGGGCGGTCTCCAAGGGGGCTACTCACTTTACCCATTGGTTCCAGCCCATGACGGGTACTACCGCCGAAAAGCACGATTCCTTTTTAAAGCCGCTGGACGATGCCACGGTGATCCTTGCCTTTTCAGGGAAAAATCTGGTATCCGGCGAGGCCGATGCCTCCAGCTTCCCCTCGGGCGGCCTGCGCGCCACCTTCGAGGCCAGAGGCTATTCCGCATGGGACCCCACCTCCTACGCCTTCATTAAGGATCGCACCCTTTGCATCCCCACGGCCTTTTGCTCCTATCGGGGCGAAAGTCTGGATAAAAAGACCCCCCTTCTGCGCTCCCGCGAGACGCTGGACCGTCAGGCGCGCCGCATCCTCACGCTCTTCGGCATGACGGACGTAAAGCGCGTGGAGGCCTGCGTAGGGGCGGAGCAGGAGTATTTTCTCATCGATGAGGAAATGCTTCGCCGCAGACCCGACCTCATGTGGTGCGGCCGTACCCTCTTCGGTGCCCGTCCCCCCAAGGGACAGGAAATGGACGGCCATTATTACGGTCAGATCAAGCCCCGCGTGTTAGCCTTTATGCAGGAGTTGGACGAGGAGCTTTGGAAGCTTGGCATCTTGGCCAATACCGAGCACAACGAGGTGGCCCCCGCTCAGCACGAGCTGGCCCCCATTTATTCCACGGTAAACCTTGCCACCGACCATAACCAGCTCACCATGGAAATGATGAAGAAGATCGCCGCCCGTCACGGGCTGGCCTGCCTCCTTCACGAAAAGCCCTTTGCCGGCATCAACGGCAGCGGCAAGCACAATAACTGGTCTCTGTCCACCGATACGGGTCTGGGCCTCTTAAAGCCCGGCAAGACCCCTGCACACAACGCTCTGTTCCTGCTGTTTTTGACGGCAGTGATCCGCGCCGTGGACGAAAATCAGGACCTCTTGCGCATCTCCGTCAGCGGTGCGGGCAACGACCACCGTCTGGGCGGCAACGAAGCGCCCCCCGCCACCCTCTCCATCTTTCTCGGTGACGAGCTGCAAGCCGTTTTGGACGATATCATGGCGGGAGAAAAATCCGAGGACCGCCCTCGCTTAAAGCTCAACATCGGCGCCTCCGTCCTGCCCGAGCTGCCGCTGGATTCCACCGACCGCAACCGTACCAGCCCCTTTGCCTTCACGGGCAACAAGTTTGAATTCCGCATGCCCGGCTCCTCCTGCTCCATCGCCTGCCCCAACATGATCCTCAACACCATCGTAGCAGACGTTCTTTGCTCCTTTGCCGATCAGCTGGAGAACAGCCGCGACCTGCAAGCAGACCTGAACAAGCTCCTTTACGAAAACCTCACCTCCCACAAGCGCATCCTCTTCAGCGGCAACAATTATTCCGAGGAATGGCGCGAGGAGAGCCGCCGCCGCGGCCTTCTTTGCTGTGCGGACACCGTGGAGGCGCTGAGCCACTATACCGACGAAAAGAACGTTGCCCTCTTTGAGCGTCACGGCGTATTGAGCCGTGCGGAGCTGCAAAGCCGCAAGGAGGTGCTCCTGGAGAATTACAGCATGACCCAGCTGGTAGAGGCCTTGAGCCTTTCGGATCTGGTGCGCCACCACATCCTCCCCGCAGTCATGAGCTATCAGGAAAAGCTCCTTTCCGCCCGCGAAAAGAAGCTTTCCTCAGGCCTGAGCCTTTCCACCGCCGCCGAGGACGAGCTGCTGGAGGGTCTCTCCGATGCCTCCGATGCTCTCCTTGCCTCCCTGCACCGCTTGGAGGATGGCATTGAAAAGAGCCGATGCGAAACGGATAACCTCGCACTGGCCGTCCATTCCCGCGACTGCCTGTTTTGCGAAATGCTCCGCGCCAGAGAGTCCATCGACCGTCTGGAGACCCTGGTGTCCGCCGGGGATTGGCCCTTTCCCAACTACGCCGAGATCCTTTACAGTGTAAGATAAGAAAGGTCATCATCTATGAAAATCACCTTCATCGGTGCGGGAAGCACCGTTTTTGCCAGAAACGTCATCGGTGACTGCTTTCTGACCGACTGTCTGAAAAACGCCACCTTCGCCCTGTACGATATCGACCCCAAGCGTCTGGAGGAAAGCCGCGTGATCCTCACCGCCATGGCAAAAAGCATCGGTCTTCAGGCCGATCTGCAATGCTACGTGGGAGTAGAACGCCGTCGGGAGGCCCTGCGCGGGGCGGACTTTGTCATCAATGCCATTCAGGTGGGCGGCTACGAGCCCTCCACCGTTATCGATTTTGAGATCCCCAAGAAATACGGTCTGAGACAGACCATCGGCGATACGCTGGGCATCGGCGGCATCATGCGCGCCCTGAGGACCATCCCCGTCATGGAGGATTTTGCCCACGAAATGGAGGAGGTCTGCCCCAAGGCGCTCCTTCTCAATTACACCAACCCCATGGCCATGCTTTGCGGCTATCTCCAGCGCTACACCGCCGTCAATACCGTAGGTCTCTGCCACAGCGTACAGGGCTGCTCCCGCGGGGTGCTTCGCTCCGTTGGTATGGAGGATAGGATCGAGGGTCGACGCGATCTTATCGCCGGCATCAACCACATGGCGTGGCTCCTGGAGATCCGCGATAAGGACGGACGCGACCTCTACCCCGAGATCAAACAAAGAGTGGAGGAAAAGCTGCGCGATCCCGATTTTAACAATAAGGTAAGGCTGGAATACATCAAATATTTCGGCTATTACTGCACCGAATCCTCCGAGCACAACGCGGAATACAACCCCTTCTATATCAAATCCGCCTATCCCGATCTCATCGCGCGCTACAATATTCCCTTGGATGAATATCCCCGCCGCTGTATCGCTCAGCAGGAGCAGTGGAAAAAGGAATACGGGGAGCTACTGGAGGGTGCCGAAAAGACCTTCTCCCGCACAGAGGAATACGCCTCCCATATCATGGAGGCCGTAGTGACGGACCGTCCCATGCGCATCGGCGGCAACGTCTTGAACCAAGGCCTGATCACCAACCTTCCCGCCACCGCCTGCGTAGAGGTACCCTGCCTGGTGGACGGCAGCGGCGTTCGCGGCTGCTTCGTGGGCGATCTGCCCGAGATCTGCGCCGCCATGAATCGCACCAATATCAACGTGCAACTGCTCACCGTGGAAGCGGCCAGAACGAAAAAGAAGGAGCACGTCTATCAAGCGGCCATGCTGGATCCCCACACCGCCGCAGAGCTTCCTCCCCATAAGATCTGCGCCATGGTGGATGAGCTCATGGAGGCCCACGCTCCCTTCCTTCCCCAATATCACTAAAGAAAAAAGAGACCGAACACGGAGACACTTCGAAAAGAAGTAGTCTCCGATTTTCTATATAAAGCAAATGACACTTTCAGTTTTTGAAAGTGTCATAGTGGGTTACATACTTTGAGAATGGTAAATACTTGCCGAAAATAAAGAATCTCTTTCTCGGCAGGTAAAGTGATATTGCAAACGATCGTTTGCAGTGATATTTTTGCCTTGCAGCAAAAGTGGTATCGAAACCTAACGGTTTCAGTGATATTATATTCGCCCATTTAACTGTCCGAAGGACAATATCACTATGCGTAGCATAATATAACTGCGCAGCAATATCACTCGCCGCAAGGCGAATATAACTGAGGCACCTTCCTTATGGAGGGTGCCTCAATTCGGTCTCTTTTTTTGCGTTTTATTCCGCTGCCTTTTGGCAAGCGGGGCAAACGCCGTACAGCTCCACGTGGCGGGAGGAAATGGCGTAGCCGTAATTCTTCTCAAGCTTCTCCAGCCCCATAGGGGGCAGGGCCTCGTCGTGCACGTCGCCGCACCGGGTGCAGATCACGTGGAGGTGATCCTTGGCATCGCCGTCAAAGCGATCCTCCGGTCCCACGTGCAGGCGTAGGATCTCACCCTCGTCGGCGGCATTTTTCAAAACACGGTACACCGTAGCCTTGCTCAGGTTCGGATATCGCTCCTTCAGGTCCTCGTACAAACGGGTGGCGGAGGGATGATCCCGACGAGCGCGGAGCTCTTCAAAAATGGCTTTTTTCTGAGCCGTGTTGCGTTTTTGCATCCTCGTCTCCCTTCTTATTAAGATTTATTATCATTATTATAACAAAGCTTCTCTCGTTCGTCAAGGATTTTTTGCCATTCTTGAAAATTTTTCTCTCCCATGCTACAATAAAGAAAAAAGCAAGGAGGTCCCCCCGATGCGTCTGTCTCTCATCGTACCCGTTTTCAATACCGCGCCCTTTCTGGGGGACTGCCTTGACAGTATTTTAAAGGCCGCACCGTTTCGGGAGGTGGAGGTGCTCCTCTTTGACGACGGCTCTACCGACGAAAGCTGCGCCATTGCCAAGAACTATGCCGCCCGCGCACCTCAGCTCTTCCGCCTTCTGCAGGGAGAGCACAAAGGTCTTTCCGCCGCGCGGAACCGCGCCCTCTCCTACGCCACGGGCGATTATATTGCCTTTTTGGACAGTGACGATCTTTTAGCCCCCGCCTATTTTTCCCGCCTTTTTCAGGCCATGGAAAAGGCGCCCGACCTGATCCTTCTGCGCCATAGCGTGCTGACGGAGAAGGGGCTTTCCGTCCCCCGCCGTTTTTCCTCCCCCGATCCTGTGAAAGCCGCCCTGCTGGCGCCGCCCATGGTGTGGCTGAGGGTGTGTCGGCGCACTCTTTGGGAGGGAGAAGCCTTTGCGGAGGGGCTGTGGTACGAGGATCTGGATCTCTCCCTGCGCCTGACGCTGAAGGCACGCACCTTTTCCGTGGTGGAGGAGCCCTTGTATCACTACCGTCAAAGAGCGGGCTCTCTTTCCCAAAGCACCGGCTCCCCCCATACGGAGGATATTTTCCCCATCATGGCGCGCGTCCTTGCCGTCATGGAGAAGGAGGGAGCGTTAACGGGCTATCACCCGGAGCTGGAATGGCTTTTCATTCAGCATCTTCTTCGCTCCGCCGCCCTGCGCTTTGCCCACCGTCCCGACGCCGTGGCTCTTTTTGCCCGCCTGACTGACACCGTGGAGCAGACCTTTCCCGCGTGGCGAAGCAATCCTTATTTAAAGGAGAGTAGCTTCCCCCTTCGCACGGCGGTGCGGCTTTGCGCCGCGGGGCATCCCCGCCTTTTGCACCTGCTTTCCCGCGGAAGGGAGCTGTTTTTATGAGCCATCCCACCCTTTCCGTTATCGTGCCCGTCTATAACGGGGCAAAGACCCTGGAAGCCGCCCTTTCCTCCGTGCTTGCCGATCCCGCCGTCACGGAGCTGATCGTGGTGGACGACGGCTCTGCCGATGGCAGTGCCGCGCTGGCTCTTGCCCTTTCCCATCCCGCCCTGCGGGTGATCTCTACCCCACATCGCGGGCTTTCCGCCGCCAGAAATCGCGGTATGGAGAAGGCCACAGGGGACTATATCGCCTTTTTGGACTGTGACGATACCGCCTCTCCCGCCTTTTATTCCGCTTTGCTTGCCTGCGCCGAGAAAACGGGGGCGGACTGCGTGGCGGGGGATATTTTCCTGACGGACAGGTCCCGCCTGATCCCAAGCGGCTTTCCCGCCCTCGGAGAGGGCGAGGCTCTGCGGGAGACCATGACGGACTTTTACCCCGCCGTGTGGAATAAGCTCTATCGCCGCGACACACTTTCCGACCTGCGCTTTCGGGAGGGGGCGCTTTTCGAGGACGTGGAATTTTCCCACCGCCTCCTTTTTCGATGCCGTCGCATCGCCGCCTGTCACGAGGGCTCGATCCGTTACCGCCACGGCACCCTTTCCACCCGTCGGGACGAGGCCCTCTTTGCCTATCCCCGCGCCGTGGCCGCCATCGCAGAGGAGGCCGCCGCCCTGCCCGACGCCGATCTGTGGCGGGACGAGGTGGAATACGTTGCCTGCCGCTATCTGCTGGCCACCTTTTTGCGCCGTGCCGCCTGTCTGCCCCGCCCCCTGTGGCAAAAGGCAAAGGGGGAAGCCCTCGGCCTTTTACAAAGCCGCTTTCCCCAATGGCGGCGCAATCCGTATTTGAAAAAGAAGGGCGCCTTGGGACTCTATCTGCGCTTTTTCACCCCCGCCCTGGCGCGCCTCTTCGGAAAGGAGACGGAATGAGACTGATCTTCTTTCTTTTGGAAAAAAATAAAACGGGCGGTACCGAGCGAGTGCTTGCCACCCTGCGGCAGGAGCTGGAAAGAGAGGGGCACGAGGTACAGCTTCTCTATCTGCGCTCCGCCCTGCCCCTTGAGCCGTGGGAAAGGGTCATCCGTCCCGCACCGTGGCGCTTTACGGAGGGTCGGGAGATCCTGAAAAAGAAAAACCCCTTCCTTCTCTTCTCCCGCCTTGCGGATGCCCTGCGCCTTTCCCGCGACAGAGGAAGGGCAAAGCGCGCGCTTTCCCGCACGGATCCCGACGGCGTTTTCCTCTGCCATCCGCTTCTTTTGCCCGCCCTGCCCCGCACCCTGCAAAGCCGAGCCTTTCTCTATCTTCACCGCGATCCCCGGGAGCTTTTCGCAAGTCGCGCCGCCCGAGGCCTCCTTCTTCGCTACAAAAAAAGGCTTCCCCTTTTGCTTTTAACAGAAGAGGCCGCAAGCCTTCTCCGCGCACGGGGCTTTCGCGCAGAGCACCTGCCAAATCCCCTCGCCCACTTGCCCGCAGAGCGCATCCCCGCGGAGGAAAACCGCGCCGTGGTGATCCTCTCCCGCTTTTCCCCTGAAAAGCGCCTGCCCGAAACGGTGGTGCTCCTGAAAAAAGCCATGGAAAGGCACCCCTTTCCCGTATTTCTTTACGGCGAGGGGGAGGAAAAGGAGGCCGTCCTTGCCGCTATGGGAGATCACCCCGCCTTTACCCTTGCTCCCGCGCCTGCCGATCCAAAGGAGATCTGGCAGAAGGCAAGGCTGACCCTGTCCCTCTCTCGGCACGAGGGCTATCCCATGGCCCTTTTGGAGGCTCAATCCTACGGCATTCCCACCCTCACCCTGCCCTTCGGCGCAGGAGCGGGGACCCTCTCGGACGGAGGAAAAGCCGGCCTTGCGGCACAGAACGAGGAGGACCTTCTTTCTCACCTGCTCCGCCTTTTGGAGGACGACGATGCCCTGCGCACCCTCTCCGAGGGCGCCTTCCTCCACGCGAAAGCGCACGAAAAAAGCTCTGTGGCAAAGGGCCTTGTCACCCTCTTGACAAATGAGGAAAAATAGACTAAAATAACGTAAATGCGGTGAAAAAGTGTGCCGCCTTTTCGAAAAGCTCGATCAGAGAGAGTCGTCACCGGCTGAAAGCGACTTGGGTGGGAGAAGGCGTGCGTTTCCCTTTGGAGCACGGCGGAGGAAGCACAGTAGTCCGTCGCGGCTGACCCCGTTACAGGTCGTACGAGTTGCCAAGGCAAGACCTTGGAATTCAGGTGGTATCGCGAAGCTATATGCTCCCGTCCTGAAGGATGGGGGCATTATTTTTTTGGAAAGGTGACCGATTATGCAAGAAAAAATCAATCTGATCCGCAGTGAGATCCTGGAAAAGATCGACAGCTTTGATTCCTCCCGCGCGCTGTACGAATTCCGCAAGCTCTTTCTGGACAATAAGGAAGGAAAGATCTCCCTTCTCATGAAGGGCCTCAAGGACGTGCCCAAGGAGGACCGTCCCGCTGCGGGCAAAAGCATCAACGAATTAAAGAACTGGGCCCTCTCCCTCTTTGAGGAGTACGACGCCCGCATCCACAAGCTGGAGCTGGAAAAGAAGATCGCCGGGGAGGCCGTGGACGTGACCGAGCCCGCCGTCAAGAGAAGGGCAGGCGCCCTGCACCCCAATACCATGGTGCAGAACGAGCTCATCGACATTTTTTCCGCCATGGGCTTTGAGATCTATGAGGGCAGTGAGATCGAGACGGATTACTATAACTTTACCGCCCTCAACACCCCCGAGGATCATCCCGCCCGCGATATGCAGGATACCTTCTATCTCTCCCCCGGCTTCCTCCTGCGCACCCAGACCAGCGCAGGCCAGATCCACGTGATGGAAAAGAGCCGTCCCCCCATTAAGATCCTCTCCCCCGGCAAGGTGTTCCGCAGTGACGATGACGCCACCCACTCTCCCATGTTCTCTCAGATGGAGGGTCTGGTGGTGGATCGCGGCATTTCTCTGTGCGACCTGCAGGGCATGCTGGATCTGTTCAGCGAAAAGATCTTCGGTCAGGGCGTCAAGACCCGTCTGCGCCCCTCCTACTTCCCCTTTACCGAGCCCAGCGTTGAGGTGGACGTTTCCTGCTTCGAATGCGGCGGCAAGGGCTGTAAGCTCTGCAAGGGCACGGGCTGGATCGAGGTTCTGGGCGCAGGCGTTGTTAACCGCCACGTTTTGGAAAATTGCGGCATCGACCCCGATGAATACACGGGCTTTGCCTTCGGTATGGGCGTGGAGCGTATCGCCATGCTCAAATACGGCATCAACAACATCAAGGTCCTGTTCGAATCGGATACCCGATTTGCCGAGCAGTTCCGCGACTGAGAAAGGAGAATCACCATGCTTGCACCACTGAGTTGGTTAAAAGAATACGTAGACATTGACGTTTCCCCCAAGGAATTGGAGGGAAAGCTCTTCTCCGCAGGCTTTGAGGTAGAAGAGGTCATCGAGCTGGGTAAGGATATCTCCGGAGTCGTGGTAGGCCTTGTGGAGGAATGCCGCCTCATTCCCGATACTCACATCAGCGTTTGCCGCGTCAACTGCGGCGATAAGGGTACCTTCCAGATCTGCTGCGGCGCCGATAACGTCAAGGCAGGCGGCAAGTATCCCACCGCACTGGTGGGCGCCACCGTGTACGCCACCGCCCGCGACCACGTGACCGTGGAGGGCGTCATGACCATTAAGGCAGGCAAGCTCCGCGGAGAGGAATCCTGCGGTATGCTCTGCTCCGGCATCGAATTGGGTCTTTCCGAGGAGCTGTACCCCGGCGCAGGCTATCTGGGTCTTCTGGTGCTACCCGAGGATGCGGAGCCCGGCGCGGATATTAAGCCCATCACGGGTCTGGATGAGGTCATCTTCGACATTGCCCTCACCGCGAACCGCCCCGACTGCCAGAGCATCATCGGCATGGCAAGAGAGGTGGCCGCCGTGCTGAAAAAGCCCCTGCGCATGCCCGCGCTGGATTATACCGAAAACGGCCGGGTCCCCCCCTTCTCCGTTACCGTAGAGGCACCCGATCTCTGCCCCCGCTATATCGGCCACGCCGTGCAGGACGTGAAGATCGCCCCCTCCCCCTTCTGGATGCAGCGCCGTCTGAAGCTGGTGGGACTTTCCGCCATCAACAATATCGTGGACATCACAAACTACGTCCTCAAGGAATTCGGCCAGCCCATGCACGCCTTTGACCGTCGCGATCTGACGGAGGACTGCATTGTGGTACGCCGTGCCAAGGAAGGCGAGGAGATCGTCACCCTGGACGAAAAGACCTTCGCTTTAAAGACCGATCATCTCGTGATCTGCGATAAGACCCGCCCCGTGGCGCTGGCAGGCATCATGGGCGGTCTCAATTCCGAAATTAAGGATACCACCACCGAGGTGCTGTTCGAGGCGGCCAAATTCGCCCGCGACAGCATCCGTAAGACCGGCAGAAGCCTCGGCCAGTCCAGCGATTCCTCCGCCCGCTTTGAAAAGGGCGTGGACGAATGGGCCACCGTTATGGGTATGCGCCGTGCCCTCCATCTGGTACAGGAGCTGGGTGCCGGCGTTGTAACGAGCTACCATCAGGACGTGGCAGTCGATCCCGATCTGTCCCCCCGTCCCCTCACCGTATCCCGCAAGAAGATCGACGAGATCTTGGGCGTGACCGTGCCCGAGGAGGTAGCGCTGGAGACCCTGTCCGCCCTGGGCTTTGAGCCAAAGATCGACGGCGATGCCCTCTCCGTGCTGGTGCCCCCCTACCGTGAGGATATCGACACCGCCGCGGCCGACATTGCCGAAGAGATCATCCGCTCCTGGGGCTACGAGCATCTGGTGCCCCGCTTCCTGGATCTGGCCAGAGTTACCTCCGGCGGCCGCACCGAGGAGCAGAAGAAATCCGTCAAGCTCAAGGAGACCCTGTGCCGTCAGGGCTTCTCCGAATCCATTTTCTATTCCTTCTTCTCCCCCAAGGATCTGGATCTGATCCGTCTGGCTGAGGATGCTCCCGAAAGACAGGCCATTCGCCTGCTCAATCCCATCACAGAGGATCTGTCCCTCATGCGCACCACCCTGGCGCCCTCCATGCTCCGCGCGGTCATCCGCAACCTGCGCCGCGGCAATACCGAGGGTCGCTTCTTCGAGCTGGCCCGCATCTTCCGTGCGGAGAGCCTGCCCCTTACCGCCTATCCCGAGGAGAGAGACAGCCTTTGCATCACCGCCTTCGGTGACAGCGAGACCTTCTTCACCGTAAAGAGCGCCCCCGAGGCCATTGCCGATGCCTTCGGTCTGACCTTCCGCTACGAAAAGGACACCCGCCCCTATCTGCATCCCGGCATGACCGCCCGCATCACCTGCGAGGGCGACGAGATCGGCATCATGGGCCGTCTGTCCTACGAGATCGCCGAGGAAATGAGCATCGAAAAGCCCGTGTTCCTCATCGAGATTGATTGGCAGACCTTGAAGGAAAAGTGCTGCCGCAAGCTGCGCTACGTGCCCATCCCCAAGTTTGCCCGCGAGGTGCGTGATCTGGCACTGGTTGCCGACGAGAAGCTCACCTGCGCCGAGATCGCAGACGCCATCCGGTCCTCCTGCAAATTCATCACCGAGGTCTCCCTCTTTGACGTCTATCGCTCCGAGGCCATTGGCAAGGATAAGAAGAGCATGGCCTTCAAGCTGGTCTTCACCCCCACCGATCACGAATTCAGCTCCGATGAGATCGAAAAGTACGTGCAGAAGATCCTGAAGAAGCTGGCCTTCCTCTATCAGATCACCCTGCGCTGACCATCCCGCACCCAAAGCCCTTCCGACCTTCGGAAGGGCTTTTCTTTTCCCCTTCCCAACGCATCAACATTTTCCGCTTGTATTTTCTTTTGATTTGTGATATATTGAGAAAAAAGAGAAAGGGCGAGGAGATGCAGCTACCTCAAAAATTTTGTGACCGCATGGAGTCCATGCTGGGTGCCGAGGCACCGCGCTTCTTTGAAGCCATGGCCGAGGAGCCCCGTCGCAGTCTGCGCTATGATCCCGAAAAGGTCTCCGAAAAGGCGCTGAACGAGGCCTTCGGCACGCTTTCTCCCCTCCCCTTCGGGGAAAACGCCCTGTATTTTTCCTTCGACGGCATCGGCGCCCACCCCCTTCATCAGGGCGGCGCCCTTTACGTGCAGGAGCCTGCGGCCATGGCGCCCGTGGCGAGCCTGCCCCACAAAAAATTTTCCCGCATTTTGGATCTTTGTGCCGCACCGGGCGGCAAGAGTCTTCAGGCTGCCGCCACCCGTCTGAGGGAGGACGGTCTTTTGGTCTGCAACGAGCCCGACGCCCGTCGCAGAGCCGTTTTGATCCAAAATTTAGAGCGCATGGGCGAAAAAAGAGCCGTGGTCACGGGCTTTGATGCCTCCCGTCTCCCCGAGGAGCTGCGGGGCGGCTTTGACCTTGTGATCTGCGACGCCCCCTGCTCCGGCGAGGGCATGATGCGCAAAAACCCCGATGCCGCCGCTCTTTGGTCGGAACGACACGTGGAGGAACTGGCCGCCCTTCAGGAAAGGATCCTGCAAAGCGCGGGTGCGGCCCTTGCCGCGGGCGGGGTGCTTCTTTATTCCACCTGCACCTGGTCCGTAGAGGAAAACGAAGAGCAGGTCCTGCGCCTTCTTCGGTCCGACCCTACCCTTTCCCTGTCAGAGCCCCCTGAAGCCGTGGCGCAGTGTGCCGCAAGGGGCATCCCCTTGGAGGGAGAGGAGGCACTGAAAAGGACCCTTCGCTTCTACCCCCATCTCTTTTCCGGTGAGGGGCAATTCGTGGCCGTCCTGCAAAAGGAGGGCGAGCTTTCCCTTCCCGCACCCGTCCCCCAAGGAAAAAAGAAAAAGGAACGCCCCCATGCCGACGAAGGCGCGGTGCGCGCCTTTTTGGACGGTATTTTGAAAAGCAAAACGGTCTCTCCCCTGCTTCTCCGCGGCGATACCTGGTACCTGCAGGGCACCGACCTTCTTCCCCCGTCCCTGCTCTGCCTGCCGGGTATTCCCGTAGGGCAGGTGCAAAAGGGCAGGGTGATCCCCCATCACAGCCTGTTCAAATGTCTGGCAGACGCCATGGCACAACGGCTGACCCTCTCCCCTGCCGAGGCGGAAAAATATCTCCACGGCGAGGAGCTTTCCGTCCCCTTTGAAGCAGGCTTTGCCGTCGCGTATCTGGGCAACTGCCCCTTGGGCGGCCTTCGCTGCAGCAAGGGACGGGGAAAAAATCTTTACCCCAAGGGCTTGAGAACTTAAAAAGTGAGGCAACTATGCACAACGAACTGACCCGTGTTGACATTCAAAAAATGCAGGAAGAGATCGATTACCGCATCTCCCTGCGCCCCCAGCTCCGCGCGGACGTTCAGCAGGCCAGAGAGCTTGGCGATCTGAGTGAGAACGACGAATACCGCACCGCCAAAAGGGAGAAGGGCAAGAACGATTCCCGCATCCGCTATCTGCAGAATATGATCGCCACCGCGCGCATCATTGAGGATCACAGTGCCGCGGACGAGGTGGGGCTTTTTGACCTGGTGACCCTTTACATCGAGGAGGATGACACCGAGGAGCAATACCGCCTCGTCACCACCCTGCGGGAAAACGTGCTGGAGGGCTGTGTTTCCAAGGAATCCCCCTTAGGCAAGGTCCTCATGGGCAAAAGGGTGGGCGATCGGGTGACCGTTGCCCCCTCTCCCAAATATTCCTATACCGCCGTGATCCGCGCGATCGAAAAGGGAACGGATGATCCCTCCCTTCCCATTACTTCCTATTGAAAAGGAGAAAACCATGAAAAAGATCCTTTCCCTTCTGCTGGCTCTTTTGCTCATCCTCCCCGCCTTTCCCGCCGTTTTTGCGGAGGAGGGCGATAAGAAGGACGAGGTAAAGATCACCTCCATCCAGATCGATATCACCACCCCCGCACCCGGCGGCAAGGTACATATCCCCGCCGCCGCCGACGTGACCGTCAAGGCAGGGGACGATACCCTTTCCGCTACGGACGGCTCCTATACCGTCACCGCCTCCTGGCGCGAATGCGAGGCCATGGATGGCGACGGCTCCACCGAGCCCTTAAAGGAGGGTGATGCCTATGTTGCCAAGAAGACCTATCAGCTGGAGATGACCCTGACCCTCACCGAGGGCAAGCTCCCCGACCTGGGCTCCATTCTGGTACGCCTCAACGGTAAAACGGTGGAAAAGGCCTCCAATGAATTTGCGGGCGGCTTTGGCGTTAAGGGCGAAAACACCGTCATGCTGAAGAAAGAATACACCTGCTTTCCCTCCGATCTGACCTCCATCCAGCCCGTGGTATCCACCGTCAAGGTGGACGGGCAAAATTTCTCCTCCGACCATTCCGTGGAAAAGGAATACGACGGCAAGGAGGTCGTCCTCACCGTAGACATTCTCAACAAGCAATCCGGCGTAAGCTACGCCTACCAGTGGCAGAAGGACGGCAAGGACGCAGAGGGCCGCACCGAGGAGGCCTTAAAGCTCAGAAACGTAGCCGACACGGGCGAATGGAGCTGTACCGTGGCCGCCTACTATACGGAAAACCCCACCGTGCTCTCCTCCCCCACCCATTCTCCCAAAAAGAGCGTAAAGATCACACCCCATTCCATCAAGCTCATTTTGGAGGATGCCCAAAAGAATCTTTACGATAAGGATCCCGCCTTCACCTACACCATTCTGGGTGAGGCCTACGACGAGCTGGTGGGCGCCATTGAGCGCGTGCAGGGTGAGACCATCGGCAATTACCCCCTGCTCCTGGGCACTCTCGCCTTCCCCGACGAGGTCAAGGACAACTATTTCATCAGCGTTCAGCAGGGAAGCCTGACCATTCTGGAGGCAGGTCAGACCGCCTTTTCCGCCGTTTCCGGCATTCTCAACGGTGCCCAGATCTACGGCGATCAAAACTCCAATTTCCGCGCCAGCGCCACCACGGGCGCCCTGCCCGAGGACTCCAACCTCATCTTCAACCGCGTGGAATCCGATACCGATAAGGAAACGCTGGCACAAAGCTCCTCAAAATCCATGCTGAAGTGCTTTACCGTTTCCGCCAAGGATAAAAACGATCAGACCGTGACCCTGCCCAAGCACGCCGCTCTGCAGATCCTTATCCCCCTGACCAAGGACGAGGCCGCCTCTTACGTGAAGAACACCATGACCGTCAAGCTCCTTCTGGGCAAGACCGTGAAGGACTTAAAGGCGGAGGAGGTCATCACGGGCGAGGTCAAGTATCTTTCCGTCCTGCTTGAGGAATTCGGCACCGTAGGCGTCTTTGCAGGCGACGAGCTACCCCCCGTTACCACGGGCGGCACCGCCACGAACCCCTCCGCCGACGAGGAGGGCGATGACGGTACCCTATGGCTTTGGATCATGATCGCGGCCCTGGTGGTCATCGCCGTGGGCGCCATCGTCTTTACCGTGATCTGGACGGGCAAGAATTCTCCCGCCGCAAGACCCGTCCCCCCCGCTCCTACCGCACCCAAACGGACCTCTCCCCGCGGAAGCGTCGGTAAAAGCGCTCCTCGCAGAGGCAACTGTGACGAGACCCGTGCCGTCCCCCCTGCACCCAAGAAGGTAGCACCCGCGCCCAAGGCTGAGTCCGCGCCCGCACCCAAGGCTGAGCCCGCACCCAAGGCTGAGCCCGTGCCCGTGGCTAAAGCCGAGCCCGCCGCTACCGAGCCTGCGAAGAAGGAAAAAGAAGTTTTCGCCCCGCCCGCGCCCAAAAAGCCCGAGCGCGACCCCATGGTCTTTTCCTTTGAGGATCTGGAGGAAGAATGATCTCTTACGTTATTTTTGATCTGGACGGCACGCTGGCCAAGATCGGCGCCCCCGTTCTGCAGGAGGATCTGGCCCTGATCCACGACATTGAAAAAAAGGGCGTCGGCATTGCCATTTCCTCGGGCAAGCCCACCTACTACACCTGCGGCTTCGCCCGTCAGATGGGCCTTTCGGACCCTTACCTCATCGGTGAAAACGGTGCCGTTCTGCAAAAGGGCATCGAGCTGCCGCCCCCCCTTACCCGCAAGAGCCCCATTCCCGAAAAAACGAGACGCGCCCTCAAGGAGCTGCGCGCCCTTTTGGAGGAAAAGTTTCCCGACCGTCTGTGGTTTCAGCCCAATGAGACGGCGCTGACCCCCTTCCTTGCCCAGGTGGAGGATTTTCCCGCTCTGCGGGCGCTGTTTGCCTCCTTCGTCAAGCCCGACATGGAGCTGACGGTATACGAGCATTGCGATTGCTTCGACATCGCCTGGTCTCCCCTTGATAAGGGCGAGGGCATCCGCCTCCTTTCCGAGGTCACGGGAGCCGATCCTGAAACCATGATCGCCGTGGGCGACTGGACCAACGACTATTCCATGTTTGCCGAGGCGGGCTTCTCCATCGGTATCAATCTCCCCGATCCCGAAAAGGCCACCGTGAACGTGACCTGCCTCCGCGACGCCTTAAAGCTGATTTTGGAAAAAATTTAAACCGACGTAAAACCCTTTTTCTTGGAACACCTTTTTTTCGAAAAAGCTTATCCCCGCCCTCTTCCCAAAAGCTTTTCATTTTAATATGATAAAAAAAGAGGCCTTTCCGAATTTCGGAAAGGCTTCCTTATCGTTAATATTCTCACTCCTCCTATTTCATGCTTTGTTTATCTTTAGTTCTCAAGGAATTCGGTCAAAAGGGGATATTCTTTTCCGACCTCGTGCCCGTCTAAAAAGAAGGCAACGTCCTCGGCGCTTTCAACCGTGATTTTCTCTTCGGGCTCGATAAAAAGGAACCATCGACCAATGTCAGAGGTTGCACCGAGTCTTGTGGTTTCAACACTCAGAGAAAGTTTCCCTTCTGCCTTGCGCTTCAAAGCCTCCACCTCGTGCGTGTACCCGCCGCTTTCTCTGATGATCTGAGCCAAAATAAGGATGCGATCATTAAAATAGTCCTCATTATAACGGGAAGTCGCTTCCAAAAAATCGGTATATTCGAGGCTTTGACATTCTTCGCCGTAGGCCTTGCAGAAATTATTCCATTCTTCTGCGGAACGGAATACCTGCAGGGGCTCACCGTAAAGGTCAAGCACGCGAAGGGTCTGCTGAGAAAAGACAACGTCCGTGAAATTCGTTGGCGTCATTCCTGTTATATTGAAATTAGCCCATGCTTCAACGGTAGAGGAGGCAGAAGCTTCCTCCTCCGGTCGAATTGTGATGAAGAGGCGGTAATCACCGTTATCAAGGTAGCCGAACAAGTGATTCAGCCCCAAAAGAGAAAGCGGATTTTCCTGCAATTTTAAATTTTTCCTAAACACATCCGAAGAAAGATAACCGATGCGGTCCAACTGTTCCCCTTTGTATTCGGCAATGGTCTCCCAATGATCGCCAACCTTGCATTGCATGAAAAGATCCCAGTTTTGATAACTTCTTCCGCAGGCCGGTGTGTATTTGATAACAAGCCACGCTTCCTCCTTTGACCACGCGTGCTCGACGATCTCAATTCCGTATTCTTCATGGGTCGAGCCGCTCTCCCCGATCTCAATGGCGGGGACTTCTGGCTCGGCGGGGGTGGTTACGGGAGAGGTAGCGGTGGCCTGCGGGGCTTCCGCGCCGCAGGCAAAAAGGGAGGGCAGCAGTAAAATCCCCACTAAGAATATGGTCAAAATTCGTTTCATACCGTGTCCTCCTTTCAAAAAGAAAAAGCCCGCAGCGATCCGCTACGGGCGTTCATCCAAAAAAGACGTTTGTTCGGCGGATGGATGAACTTATACCCATGCCGAAAAAGCTTCCTTGTCTCTATGATAGCCGTTTTCTTTGTGAATGTCAATGGTTTTTCACATCTTTTTTCAAGAGCAAAAGAATGCTACGGATGAGGTTCGGGAGAGCCTTTTTTAAGTCCTTTTTATTGTACACCGCATCCCTTATAATGGCATTGTAAGGAGGGATAAAAATGGATGAAAC
The DNA here is from genome assembly GCA_017414535.1 of Clostridia bacterium. Classification (GTDB taxonomy): domain Bacteria; phylum Bacillota; class Clostridia; order Oscillospirales; family SIG627; genus RGIG5579. The sequence goes on from JAFQMA010000015.1 coordinate 33,546, forward strand.
GAAAAGACTGTACGAGGAAGTAAAAAAAGGCAGCATTTCTGCCGCCTTCCGCTTGGCCGAGGCCTTCAAATGGGGCTATTACGGCCAGATCTCGCCCCGCCGTGCCGCCAGAATGTACCGCATCTGCTGTCACAGCAAAAATAAGAAAACGGCCGCCCTGGGCTACTACAATTTGGGGCTTCTCTATTACCACGGCTACCTCAGCGAGGATGAGCGGAGCGATCCCGCCCGCGCCTTCACCTGCTTTATGAAAAGCGCCCTTACCTACGCCACAGGGGATGCTCTTTTAAAGCTGGGGGATATGTACCGCTACGGTCAATACGTTTCTCGGGACGAGGACCGTGCCAGAGGGCTGTATCTCATGGCAGATCGCACAGCGTGATCTGACCCAAAAACAAGGACAGATCCGCCATGGGGTGGTGGATATAATCCTCCTTTTCCATGGCGGGCAAAAGGGTGGAAAGCAGTCGCGGACAGGCCACCAGCCGCTCCTTTTGCTTTTTGGTAAGGTGCTTCAAAGCATATTCCAGAGAGAGCGCCTGCCCCTTTTCCTCACAGCTCCAGAGAGAGGCCACCGCCACGATCCTGCGGGATCGGGTAAATTTCGCACCCTGCTTTTTCTCCGTGTGCTGACGCATCCGACGGCAGATGCTTTTGGCGATGCCCGTATAAAGCTCGCCCCTTTCCGTGCGGATCATATAGACGTACCAGATCTCTCTCACCTCCCCCGCCATTATACCAAAGTACTGAGAAAAATACAAGAAAATACCCCGCAAAAATGCCCGCTTTTTCTTGACAAGAAAAGGCGGGTTTATTACAATGGAAAGGAAGGCTATTTGCCGATTTTTAGCTTACGGAGGAGAATCAATATGAACAGGCTTTATGCCGGCTTCGGCCGTGTAGACATTACCCCCGCGCTGGGCACCCCCATCGACGGCTATTTCCACGAGCGCATTTCCGAGGGCGTACTGGACCCGCTGGAGGCCGATGCACTGGCGCTCCGTTGCGGTGACAGCACCGTGGTGCTCATCAGCTTTGACTGCTGTGTACCCGAAACGCCCGTACTGAATGCTTGCCGCAAGTCCGTTTCCGAGGCCCTTTCCATTCCCGTGGAGGCCATCTACATTCACGCCACCCACACCCATACCGGCGGCGACGTGGATGATCCCGAAAAGACCGAAAACATCCTGATGAAGGAGTATTCCCACGCCATCGTGCGCCGTCTCACCGATGCGGCTCTCCTTGCCGTACGCGACTTAAAGCCCGCCCGCATGGGCTACGGCGTAGGTAACGCACCCGGCGTGGCCTTTGTACGCCGCTTTATTATGAAGGACGGCTCCATCGCCACCAACCCCGGCGTCAACAACCCCAACATCGTCCGTCCCGTAGGCGAGGTGGACGAGAGAGTGAACGTGCTCCGCTTCGATCAGGAGGAGGGAAACAGCCTCGTTCTCGTCAACGTAGGCAATCACCCCGACGTGGTGGGCGGCAACCTCTTCAGTGCCGACTGGCCCGGTCAGCTCCGCGCCACCGTGGAAAAGATCCTGCCCAATTCCCGTTGCCTTTTCTTCAACGGCGCGCAGGGCGATATCAACCACGTGAACGTATTCCCCAAGGGCGGCTTCCTCAACGACACCTTTAACGATTTTGACGACGTTTCCCGCGGCTACGGCCACGCCCGTTACATGGGTCGCGTGGTGGCAGGCGGCGTTCTGCAGGCCTACGATAAGGTACAGTACGTAGATGTGGAAAATATCACCTACGTCAATCGCGTGGTGCAGGCAGCCAGCCAGATGCCCACCCCCGAAGAGATCCCCGAAGCCATCCACATCAACGATCTGCACAAGGCAGGCCGCGATGCCGAGCTGCCCTATCAGGGCATGATGCTCACCACCGTGGTAGCGGAAGCAGGCCGTATGGTGGCCCTGAAGGACGGCCCCGAAAGCTTCTCCCTCACCCTGTCCGCCATTAAGGTAGGCCCCGTGGTATTCTTCGGCATTCCCGGCGAGCCCTTCAACGGCATCGGCCGTGCGCTCAAGGAGACCGAGGGCTTCGAAATGGTGCTGCCCACCTGTATTACCAACGGCAGCGAAGGCTATTTCCCCATGCAGGATTGCTACGACGAGGGCGGCTACGAGACCCGTTCTTCCTACTACAAGGCAGGCATTGCCGAATTTATCATTGAGGAGGGCAAAAAGCTCCTCAATGAACTGAGGTAACGGAAAGAACGAAGGAGAAGATCATGAACAAGCTTTACGCAGGCTTTGCCACCACGGATATTACCCCCGCTATGGGCACCCCCATCAAGGGCTACTACGTCGAACGCTTTGTGGAAGGCGTTTTGGATCGTCTCTCCGTCCACGCCCTTTGCCTGCAGGCAGGAGAAAAGAAGGTCGTGCTCATCAGCTGCGATCTGGTGGGCGTTCCCACCAACATAGGCAAGGAGACCTGCGCGCTGGTGGCGGAAGCGATGCATATTCCCGTGGAGGCCGTCTATCTCCACGGCACGCATACCCACACCGGCCCCTCTCTCCATGAGGATCACCCGCTGGTCAACGAATACGTCGCCTTTTTCAAAAAGCGCGTGGTGCAGGCGGCTCTCTTGGCCGAGCAGGATCTCAAGCCCGCCCGCATGGGCTACGGCATCGGCCGCGCCCCCAACGTTTCCTTCGTGCGCCGCTTCCGTATGAAGGACGGCTCCGTGGCTACCAATCCCGGTGTGAATAACCCCAATATCCTCCACCCCATCGGCGTCATTGACGACCGCGTCAGCGTGGTGCGCTTTGACCGCGAGGGTGACAGCGTGGTGCTGGTCAACTTTGCCAACCATCCCGATACCGTGGGCGGCAGTCTTGTCAGCGGCGACTGGCCTTACTTCCTCCGCGAGACCGTGGAGCGCGCCCTGCCGGATACCCGTTGCATCTTCTTCAACGGCGCACAGGGCGATATCAACCACGTCAACGTGTTCCCCACGGGCGGCTATCTCAACGACACCTTCAACGATTTTGACGACGTATCCCGCGGCTACAAGCACACCCGCTACATCGGCCGCGTGGTGGCGGCAGGCGTTCTGCAGGCCTTCGATAAGGTGCAGTACGTGGACGTAGAGGATCTTGCCTTCGGCCACCGCAGCTTCGAAGCCCCCAGCCAGATGCCCACCCCCGAGGAGCTGCCCGAGGCCATTCTCATCAACGAGCTGCACGTGACCGGCCGCGACGCCGAGCTGCCCTATCAGGGCATGATGCTCACCACCATGGTGGCCGACGCCGCCCGCAAGGTGCGCCTGAAGGACGGCCCCGCCTCCTTCCCCATGACCCTCTCCGCCGTTCGCGTAGGCCCCGTGGCCTTTCTCGGCATCCCCGGCGAGCCCTTCAACGGCATCGGCCGTGCCATTAAGGAGACCGAGGGATTTGACATGGTGATCCCCACCTGTCTCACCTGCGGCTATCAGGGCTATTTCCCCATGCAGGATGCCTACGACGAGGGCGGCTACGAGGCTCGCTCCTCCAATTACAAGGCAGGCATCGCCGAGCTCATCGTCTCCGAGGCACAGAAGCTTCTGGCCACGTTATAAGAATTTGTATTTTGCGGGGGAGAACCTTTTTGAAAAAGGCTTCTCCCCCGCACCCCTTTTCCAAAAACTTTTATTTTTTTCTTTATGCAAGCAAAAAGAGACCGAAACTTCGGTCTCTTTTTTGTTTTTTGCGTTATTTCGTCTTTAACGTGGCAAAGAGGGTGTCCGTATCCTTGGTGACGGCGAAAAAGAGAGTGGTGCCGTCGGCGGAAAAGGCAGGTGAAGCGGCGGGATGGCCGTAATCGCTGTCGAAGCGTGTCAGCTCCTCCCCCGTCTCCATGGAATACACCGTCACCGTACCGCCCTCGCCCACACGGCGGGTACCGCAGAGAAGGGTGCCGTCGGCACTTACAGCCACGTCGTCAAAGGGCGTTTCGGCGGAAAAGCTGCGGGTGATGCCCTCCTCGGGATCCCGATAGAGATACACCGCCGAGCCGTCGTCGGGGAGGCTTTCGAAGAGAAAGGCCGTGCCGCCCAGGGGGGTTACCCGATCGTATACGAAGGGCACCGTGCGTTCGGGCACGGTCTTGCCGTATTCAAAATAGGCCATGCCCGTGAAGGCACCCTCCTTCTCGGTGGCGTACCAGATGCGCCGTCCGTCCTTGGATACGCCCAGCACGCGGGAAAAATCGGGCAGCTCCGCCGTATCGGCCAGCACCAGGGTCTCCTTCAGATCGGCAGGCAACAGCACCAAAAGGGATCCCCTCTCCCCGATCATGGACAGCGCAGGATGGATCACCCCATCGGTCAGATCCGCCTCGGGCCGCTCCAGCCTCGTGGCGGAGCCCTCCTTTAAAAAGAGCAGATAGGCCTCGGTCTCGGTAAAAAGCAGGGCTCTGTCCCGCTCCGTCTCCATGACCCGCACCGATGCGGGTGCGCCTGCCGCCGTTAAGATCCGTTCGGCGGAAACGCTTCTGGAGGGAGACACAAATCCTGCGGAAAAGCCCTTGTCCGAGGGATGCACGTAAAGAAAGCCGTCGGACAGAGGGAGATACACCGCTTCAAGGGCATCGCCGCCTCCTTGGGGCAACGCCATGCGAAAAAGGGGCTCCGCGGCGGCGGAAGGGCCGCTCTCCCCCGTCACAGCCTCCCCGTCACCACAGGCGGCAAGGGAGAGCAGCATAAAAAATGCCAAGCAAAGAGAGAAGATCTTTTTCATAAAAACCTCACTTTCACGTATCAATATACCATATTTGCGGAAAATATGGTTAAGAATTTGTGAATTGAAGGGAGTCGCCATGAATCACGACGAAAGAGAAGAAGCCCTGGGTGAAGAAAGAGCATCCTGCCCCGCCGAGGGGGAGACCCCGTGGAATCGGGTCATCACAGGAGAGGGCGTTCGCATCCAGACCATCCCCATCATCGGACAGATCGAGGGACACGCCGTCCTGCCGCCACCTGCCAAGACCACCAAATACGAGCATCTTTTGCCGGAGCTGGTGCTGGCGGAGGAATCGGAGGAGGTAGACGGGGTACTGTTCCTCATCAACACCGTAGGAGGAGACGTGGAGGCGGGCCTTGCCATGGCGGAAATGATCGCGGGCATGACCAAGCCCACCTGCTCGCTGGTGCTGGGCGGCGGTCACTCCATCGGCATTCCCCTGGCGGTGGCGGCAGACCGCGCCTATATGGCGGAAAGCGCCACCATGACCGTCCATCCCGTGCGCATCAACGGCCTCGTTTTGGGCGTGCCCCAGAGCTTTGAATACCTGACCCGTATGCAGGAGCGCATCGAAGCCTTCATCCTCGCCCATTCCCGCATTGCCCCCGAGGTCTTTCGCCGCTTTCTTACCGGACACAGTGATATGGCCACGGACATCGGCTCCATTCTGTCGGGACGGGAGGCAGCCGCCTCGGGGCTGGTGGACGGGGTCGCCTCCTTCGGGCAGGTCATGGCCCACTTGAAAAAAATGGCAAAACAGAAAAAAGGCTGACTTTATTGGCACTTTTCGGGATTTTTTCTTGACAGTACACCTCCTTTGCGGTATAATAAAAGGGCGTATTGTATATGCGTCATTATGAAATCTTTTTCCGATTGATCCATCAATCGTAACGAACGTAAAGGAGGTGTCAGATTACATAATGGGACCCATTGAGATCGCTGTTTGTGCGGGAGCCTCGGTGCTTACCCTGCTGGTTGGATTCTTCTGCGGCGTCGTTTACCGTAAACGCATTGCCGAAAAGAAGATCGGTACCGCAGAGGGTCAGGCCGCCCGCATCGTAGAAGAAGCCCGCAAAACGGGTGAACAGAAGAAAAAAGAGCTCCTCTTGGAAGCCAAGGAAGAAGCCCTGAGAAACAAGAATGAAGTGGATCGGGAGATCAAGGAGCGCAGAAACGAGGTTTCCCGTCTGGAGAAGCGTGCCATCCAGAAGGAGGAGACCTTAGACCGCAAGCTGGAAAACCTGGAGCGCAAGGAAGAAAACCTGGAGCGCAAGGTAAAAGAGAACGACGCCCTCCGCTGTGAGCTGGAGGAGCTGAAGCAGCAGGAGCTGGCCGTTCTTGAGAAATGTGCAGGCATCAGCGGAGAGGAAGCCAAGAACATCCTCTTCACCCGCTTTGAGGAGGACGCCAAGCGCGCCGCCTCCATCCGCATGGCGGAGATCGAGCAGGAGCTGAAGGAGACCTGTGAGGACAAGGCAAGAGACCTGATCACCTCGGCCATCCAGCGCATTGCCGCCAACCACGTGACCGAAGCTACCGTTTCCGTGGTGGCCCTGCCCAACGACGATATGAAGGGCAGACTCATCGGCCGCGAGGGCAGAAACATCCGCACCATCGAGACCCTGACGGGCGTTGACCTCATCATCGACGATACCCCCGAGGCCATCACCCTCTCCAGCTTTGATCCCATGCGCCGCGAGGTAGCAAGACTGACCATCGAAAAGCTCATGATCGACGGCCGTATCCATCCCGCCCGCATTGAGGAGACCGTGGAAAAATCCCGCAAGGAAGTGGAGGCCACCATCAAGAGCGAGGGTGAGCAGGCCGTTCTCTCCTGCGGCATCCACAGCATGAATTCCGAGCTGATCCGCCTGCTCGGTCGCTTGAAATACCGCACCAGCTACGGTCAGAACGTGCTGAAGCACTCCGTAGAGGTGTCTTACATCGCCGGTATGATCGCCGACGAGCTGGGCGTTGACCCCGCACTGGCCAGAAGAGCGGGTCTGCTGCACGATATCGGCAAGGCCCTCAACCATGAGGTAGAGGGAAGCCACACCCAGATCGGTGCGGACATTGCCAAGAAGTACCGCGAGAACAAGGACGTGATCCACGCCATCGAGGCACACCACAACGATATCGAGCCTCAGACGCTGGTGGCCGTTATCGTACAGGCCGCCGATGCCGTTTCTGCCGCCCGTCCCGGTGCCCGCAGAGAAAATCTGGAAAGCTACATCAAGCGTCTCCAGAAGCTGGAGGAGATCGCCAACTCCTACAACGGCGTTGAGAAATCCTTTGCCATTCAGGCAGGCCGCGAGCTGCGCCTCATGGTGAAGCCTGAGATCGTCAACGACGAAAATATGGCCTTCATCGCCCACGACATCGCCCGCAAGATCGAGGCCGAGATGGAATATCCCGGACAGATCAAGATCCACGTGATCCGCGAGAGCCGTGCGGTAGAATATGCTAAATAAGCTTAGAAAAGAACTTCTATGAAAACCATGACCTTTCGCCTTCTGGCGCTGGGAGACGTGGTGGGGGAGAGCGCTTGTCTCGCCCTGCGCCGCCGCCTTCCCTCCCTTCGGAAGGAACTGGGGGCAGATCTTGTTGTGGCAAACGGAGAAAACTCCGCCGCCCGCAACGGCATCCGTCCCGAAACTGCCGAGCTGTTATATGCCGCAGGAGTGGATCTTGTAACCACGGGAAATCACGTTTTCAGGCGAAGAGAGATCTATGATTTTCTGGACGGAGCAGGATCCCTGCTCCGTCCTTGTAATTTCCCCGGCTCCTGCCCGGGCAGAGGCTATACCGTCCTCAATATCTCCGGCTTGAGAGTGCTGGCCGTCAATCTTTTGGGCACCCTCTTCATGGAGGCCCTTGCCTCCCCCTTCGAGACCATGGAGAAGATCCTCCGTACCGAAGAGGGTAAATACGATTTTGCCATTTGCGACCTTCATGCGGAGGCCACCAGTGAAAAGCGCGCCTTCGCCTGCCACTTCGATTCCCGCCTGGCCGCCGTATTCGGCACCCACACCCACGTGCAAACGGCGGACGAGACCGTTCTGTCGGGCGGCACGGGCTTTATTACGGATCTTGGTATGTGCGGCAGCACGCGGGGCGTTCTCGGCATGAAAAAGGAGATTGGCGTGGGACGCTTTCTCACCCATATGCCCACCCCCTACGAGACTGAAACGGGCGATATGGAGGCGCAGGGTGCCCTCTTCGAGATCGACCCCACCACGGGGCGTTGTCTGAAGGTGGAGCGCGTGCGCGCTTCGCTGGAATGAGGTGGCATCCATGACGGAGCTTCTTTCCGCCCTGCAAGGGGAAAAGGAATTTCAAAGCCTCATCTCCGCTCTGAAAAAGGAAGATCGACCCGTGCTGGTCAGCGGCATCAGCTCCTCCCTGCGAGAGCTGTTCCCCGCCTCGGTTCTTTCCGCCTTAGGCGGGCGGGCCGTCCTCGTTTTGCCCGAGGAGAGCGAGGCCATCTCCTTCCACCGTGATCTGTCCACCGTATTTGACAGAGTCCTTTTTTATCCCGCCCGCGACCACCATCTGGTGCGGGTAGATTCGGAAAGCTCGGATTTTTCCGTTCAGCGCCTTTCCGTTCTTCACGCCCTTCATACGGGGGAATTTGATTGCATCGTCACCACAGCCGCTGCGCTATGTCAGACGACCCTCCCCCCCGAGCTCTTTGCCAAGGGAGAATTTGCCGTTTCCGTGGGGGATACCCTCCCCAAGGAGGAGCTGCTTTCCCGCCTGATCGCCTGCGGCTACACCCGCTGTGACCGCGTAGAGGGCAAGGGACAGCTTGCCACCCGCGGCGATCTGATCGACGTCTTTTTGCCCACCGAGGAAAAGCCCGTCCGCATCGAGCTTTTCGGCGACGAGGTGGATGCCATGGGGTATTTCGATCCCTTCACACAGCGCCGCGTGGAAAACACAGGCTCCGTACGTCTCCTCCCCGCCAAGGAATTTCCCTTTGACGAGGGCGAGCGGGAGACCCTTTGCACCTACCTTGCGGAGGCGGTAGAAAAGACCCGCCCCGAGGAAAAGGAAAAGCGCGTTTTTCTGCGGGAAACGGCGGAGCGCATCCGCACGGGGCTTTCCTTTGCGGAGGATCTGTTCCTGCCCTTGGTGTACCGCTTTGCCACCTTATTTGACTATCTCAAGGACGAGACCGTCTTTCTTTTCGACCTGACCCATCAGGAGGAGGCCCTGCGCAGAGCCGAAGCCCTCTTTTTAGAGGAGGTGCGGGTGCTGGCGGAGGAAAACCGCACCCTGCTCCCCCCCGAGGATCTGCGATGGGGACTGAGCAGTGAGGAATATTTTGCCCGCCTTTCCGAGAAGCGCTGCGTCATGACGGAGCATTTCTTTGCAGGCAAGAGCCTTCTTGCCCCCAGCGGCATCTTCTCCTTCCGCACCCGCACGGGCACCACGGGCTTTCAGGATATGCCCCGCTTAAAGGAGGAGCTTTCCACCCTGTGGCAGGAGGGCTACCGCACCCTGCTTCTGTGCGACCATTCCATGGCAGCCGAAAGCCTTTCCGACTATTTTTCCGAAAACGGCATCCGCCACGGCAAGCCCGCAGAGGGCGAGCCCCTTCCCGCGGAGACCGCCCTGCTTCTGACCCGCTCCGCACGGGGCGCGAGCCTTGTTCGCCACGGCTTTGAGCTGGCCGATTCCCGCATCGCTCTTCTTTGCGACGGCGGAGGGGAGCGCAAGCTGAAAAAGCGCCGTGCCCCCCGTACCGATCGTCCTGCGGGCGAGCGCATCCTATCCTATCAGGATCTGGAGACAGGGGATTACGTGGTCCACCGCAGTCACGGCATCGGCGTATTCCAAGGCGTGGAGAGCATGAAGAGCGCCGACGGAAGCCGCAAGGATTTCATCAAGATCTCTTACTTGGGCTCGGACGTTTTGTACGTACCCTGCTCCAATTTAGACGCCGTCACCAAATACATCGGCCCCAAAAGCGATTCCGACACCTTAAAGCTCAGCCGTCTGGGCGGTAAGGACTGGCAGACGGCCAAAAGCCGCGCCAAGAAAAGCGCGAAAAATATCGCCAAGGAGCTGGTGGCCCTTTACGCCGACCGTCAGAAGCGCAAGGGCTACGCCTTCAGCCCCGACACGGCCTGGCAGGCGGAATTTGAAGATGCCTTCCCCTACGGCGAAACGGAGGATCAGCTCCGCGCCACCCGTGAGATCAAGGAGGACATGGAGAAGGAGCGCCCCATGGACCGCCTCCTCTGCGGCGACGTGGGCTTCGGCAAGACCGAGGTGGCTCTGCGCGGCGTATTCAAATGCGTCATGGATGGAAAGCAGGCCGCCATTCTCGTGCCCACCACCATCCTGGCCTGGCAGCATTATCAGACCATGCTCAGCCGCTTCAAGGGCTATCCCGTCCGCATCGAAATGCTCTCCCGCTTCCGCTCCAAAAAGGAGCAGGAGGTCATCCTGAAAAAGCTGAAGGAGGGGCAGATCGACATTCTGGTGGGTACCCACCGCCTGCTGCAAAGGGACGTGGAATTTGCCGATCTGGGCTTTCTCGTTATCGACGAGGAGCAGCGCTTCGGCGTGACCCATAAGGAACGGCTCAAGGAAATGAGCCGCGACGTGGACGTGCTCACCCTCTCCGCTACCCCCATCCCCCGCACCATGAATATGGCGCTGGGCGGCATCAAGGACATGAGCCTTCTGGAGGAGGCGCCCGAGGATCGCTTCCCCGTGCAGACCTACGTTCTGGAATACGACCGCGGCCTCATTTTGGAGGCTATGCACCGCGAGCTGCGCCGCGGCGGTCAGGTCCTTTACTTAAACAACAATATCGATGAGCTTTTGGCCCTGGCCCCCGCCATGGAACGGGAATTCCCCGAGGCGGGCATTGCCGTGGCACACGGCAAGATGGATAAGGAAAAGCTCTCCGACGTATGGCGTGCCATGATGGATAAGGAGATCGACGTGCTCCTTTGCACCACCATCATCGAAACGGGCGTTGACCTGCCCGATGCCAACACCCTCATTGTGGAAAACGCCGACCGCTTCGGCCTTTCCCAGCTCCATCAGATCCGCGGCCGCGTGGGACGCAGTGACCGCAAGGCGCGGGCGTATCTGACCTACCGTCGGGGCAAGGTGCTCAGCGAGGTCTCCGTAAAACGCCTGGAGGCCATTCGGGAATATACCCGCTTCGGCTCCGGCTTTAAGATCGCCCTGCGGGATCTGGAGATCCGCGGGGCGGGCAACCTTTTGGGTGCCGAGCAATCCGGGCATCTTGACAGCGTAGGTTATGATATGTATATGAGGATCCTGCAGGAGGCCGTGCTGGAGGAAAAGGGCGAGGTCGTTCCCGAAAAGAGCGACTGCGTGGTGGATCTGTCACTGGACGGCTTCATCCCCGGCTCCTACGTGCCCACCCCCGGCACCCGCATGGAGCTGTATCGCAAGATCGCCTCCGTGCGCACCAAGGAGGACGTGGCCGACCTGACGGACGAAATGCTGGATCGCTTCGGCGATATCCCAAAGACCGTGCAAAATCTCTTTGCCGTCTCCCTCTGCCGTGCCAAGGCGGAGAGGATCCTGTGCGAAAAGATCACCCAGCGGGGTCACACCCTGCACTTTATCTTTACCCGCGCCGAGGAGGGCGCCCTGCTGCTTCTGTCGGCAGTCTACGCCTCCCGACTGAGTCTGGATCTGGTGGGCAAGCCCACCCTGAGGCTCACCTTCCCCGAGAAGCAAAGCCCCGTGGATGCGGCAGAGGAGCTTCTCGATCATCTCACCTCCTTTACCGAGGAAGTGAAAAAACCGTAACTTGCTGAAAGGAAATCCAAGCTATGAAACGCACCAAACGCACTCTGTCCCTGCTTCTTGCGGCACTGATGCTGATGAGCGCCTGCCTTGTGGGCTGCTCCTCCGTATCCGAAAAGCCCGCCGTGGAATTTCGGGATATCACCGTGACCCGTGCCGTCTTCGAGTATCTTTGCTGTCTGAAAAAGACGGAATACCTCTACGAGGCCTACGGCATCACCACCTCTCAGGTATCCACCTCCCAGCTACAGGACAACGCCATGATCTGGGAAACGGTGGATGCAAACGGTACCACCATGGCCGACACGTTGAAGATGGACGTTATCGAGGAGCTGCAGAATCTGATGTTCCTTGCCAATTACGCCCAGAGCCGCGGCTATACCTTAAGCCAGGAGCAGGTGGACATGATCAAAAAGGAGTTTAATTCCTCCATCCGCCAGTACGGTGACAAGAAGGTGTTCAACCAGCAGATGAAGGCCTACGGCGTGGATTACGACCAGCTCATCGAGTATCAGAAGCTGCGCACCCTGGCCTATCAGGGCAACGAGCTGCTCTTCGGCGAGGAGGGCACCAGCCGCGTCTCCGACGAGGCGGCCAAGGCTCATTTTAATAAGAGCTATTACACCATGACCGTGCTGTTCATCAACACCAAGAACAAGACCTACCCCAACGGCAAGACCGTGGTCCTGCCCGAGGCGGAAAGGAAGGAAAAGATCGAGCTGTGCGATAAGGTAGAGACCGCGCTGAAGAACGGAGAGGATTTCGTTTCCCTTGCCGTCAAGCACTCCGATCTGGACGCCACCGAGGAACAGGCCAAGGAGGGCGTGACCCTTATGAAGGGCAGCTACAGCGTATCCGCCGTGGAGGAGAAGGTGCAGACCCTGACAGAAGGCGAATGGGCCCGCGTGGACGTGGATACGGGCAGCTATTTCGTCAAGCGCCTGCCTCTCAACGGTGAATACTTCACCCAGCAGCAGGAGGGCATCCGCGACGAGCTGGAGGCCATCAAAAAGGTCGCCCTGGTGGGCGAGGTCATGGAAGAATTCGTCATGGCCGAGGAATTTATCGCCGAGATCTCGGTGAAGGACATTCCCTTCGTGGTGTAATTATGTTCAGTTTTCTTTGGAAAAGCTTTTGGGGGCAGGTGCTCCTGACCCTTTTGGTTTCCATGGTGCCCGTCATTGAGCTGCGCGGTGCCATTCCCATTGCCGTGGGACACGGGCTCATGCCCGCCGTGGCCATTCCCGTGGCCATTTTGGGAAATCTTATTCCCGTGCCCTTTATCATCATCTTCATCCGCAAGATCTTCGCCTGGATGCGCCGCATGTTCCCCCGTCTCAATTCCATGATCGACCGCTTGGAGGAAAAGGGCAAAAGCAAAAAGGCCGCCATCGATAAAAGTGCCTTCTGGGGTCTGTTTCTTTTCGTGGCCATTCCCCTGCCCGGCACGGGCGCATGGACGGGCGCTCTCATCGCCGCCATGCTGGATATGCGCTTAAAACGCGCCTTCCCCGCCATTGCCCTGGGCGTTCTGACGGCAGGCCTCATCGTGGCCTTCGTTTCCTACGGCGTGGCCGCTCTGTTTACCATTTAGTTCTATGTTTTTTCTTGGGAGGGGCTTTTTCGACAAAAAGCCCCTCCCAAACCCTCCCCAAAAACTTTTGGTTTTCTTTTAATATGATAAAAAAAGAGGCCTTTCTGCAAAACTGCGGAAAGGCTTCCTTATTTCTCATTAGGCCGTAGGCCGCCATCATTAAAAAAGGAGCTGGGCTCCTTTTTTGCAAGGACCGGCGTCCCCGACGGTCCGCCTGCGGGGCATGGTGAAACAAACTCACACTCACCCATGTGCCTGCGTCGCACCCCAACCTTTCGTTCGGGTCTGTTTGTAGGGGAATTTATCATAATCATTCGGGCGGGCGTTGCCTTCCCGGTCGGGGGAAGGAGGAGGCGTTAGCAGCAAGTCTGCACCCTGTCCCCTCCTGTAAAAAAACGAATTAAATCTACACGGTAGGGCGGGGGCTTGCTCCCGCCGCAACGTAACAAATTTTGCTTTCCTATCCTCCTATCCCGCTCCGTAACCGTACGTACCGTTGTAGGGGCAAGCTTCGTTCGCCCGAATAGAAGAATGTTAGAAACTATTGACATTCACAAAGAAAACGGCTATCATAGAGACAAGGAAGCTTTTTCGGTATGGGTATGAGTTCATCCATCTGCCGAACAAACGTCTTTTTTGGATGAATGCCCGTAGCGGATCGCTGCGGGCTTTTTCTTTTTTAGAAAGGAGGACACGGTATGAAACGAATTTTGACCATATTTTTAGTGGGGATTTTGCTGCTGCCCTCCCTTTTTGCCTGTGGAACAGAGCCGCAGGCTACCGCCACCGTCCCTGAAACCACCTCCGCCGCGCCCGAAGTCCCCGCCATCGAGATCGGAGAGAGCGGAACCTTGTTGGAGGGCTTTTCCCTTGGCATAACGGAGCATGCATGGTCACAAGAGAACGCCTATTTTAAACTGGCGTTTTCCTTTCCCCCGCAAGAGATCGCCGCGACCGAGAACTACCGTTTTCGCATTTTGCGCCAAACGGACCATGCATGGGAGCTCTTTCACGATTATGATAAGCAAGAACGCGGCGTTGTTCGGATGACTCACCGTTTCGATCCCAATACACAGACGTACGGCGCGTACTGGGGTTTAACCGATCTTTTCCACCGTTTTGAAAGCGGAACGTACCGTTTTTCTGTCACGTGCAAGGTTACACTTGCAGCAGACGGCTCTACCACGGCGGCGGAGGCGTGGACAGAGTTTCAAGTTCTTGCTCCGGCGCACGCGAATGCAGGAGGCGAACGGGAAAACGTATCCTTTACCGAGCAGTACTTCTCCGCCACGGAGATAGGCCCTTATGAGTCGCCCCGTATCACGGTCCTTCGTTCTGTGTCCGAGCTGGACGTCTTTTTGGAAAAAAATGAAACAGCGCGCGAATACACCGCCCATTGCGACGAAGCCTATTTCAAGGAACGGATGCTGATCGTCTTAAGTCTTTATCAAGATAGCCAAGGAAACAAATGCGCCGTAGATTTTGTGAACACAGATGAAACCGGAAGGCTTTACGTAGGAGTCCACTGCATTTCCAAAAGCGGAATCCCCGAAGGGGAAAACAAGATCGTGCTCATTGAGCCGTCCTTTAAAACCGAAAGGAACGAGGACGTGACCCTTTACTACAACGGCTTTAAAGTCGAGAATGCACCCGCCCAAAAAGCCGTAACCGAATCATAGGGAGCATACAAAAACCTTTGCAAAGAAGGAAACAATTCTCCGGAACACGCGTTCCGATGAACGGATTGCAAGGGCTCGCCCCGCGCACCTACTACGCTTTGGCTTGGTGGTAACCTCTTCCGAAACAATCCCCCTTCACACAAAAAAGGAGCCTTTCGGCTCCTTTTTTCTTACTTATTGTAGATTCTTCTGATATCCGTAAAGCCGTCCTCCATGAGGCGGTCGATCTGGAATTTGGCGTTCTTCTTCAAGGGCAGAACCGTGACACACTTGCCCTCGGCACGGAGCGCCGCGGCAGTAGCAAAGACCTCCTCCAGCTTCTCCTCAGAGGCACCGCCCTCCACCAGCATGGCCACACCGCCGTCGGCAAAAAGCTCGTCCTTGCCGTGCTCCTTGAGGATGGTGATAATGCGCTCAAAGCCAATGGAAAAGCCGCAGGCGGGGGTATTCTGTCCCGCGAACTTGCCGATCATTTCGTCGTATCTGCCGCCGCCGGCAATGGAGAAGTTGTATTCATCCAGCTTTACCTCAAAGATGGTGCCGGTGTAATAGCCCATACCGCGCACCAGCGTGGGATCGAACACGATACGTGCCGTCTCGCCGAGGCTCTTGGCGGTGCAGAAGAGAATGGTATCAAGGCCCTGAGCCACCCCTGCGGGGAGATGCTCCTCCAGCCCCGTGCAAAATTCGGCAACGGTAGCGGGAATGGGCTTATCGAACACGGCGGTATAGCGCTCCACAGCCTCCGCGGAAAGACCCATCTCGCAAAGCTCGGATCTGACGCCCTCCACACCGATCTTATCCAGCTTATCCAGAATGATAAAGACCTCCTCCAGGGACTCCTCGGGAAGCCCCGCACAGAGAGCCATGGCTCGGAGGATGCGGCGGTCGTTCACGTGAACGGTAAAGGAGGAAAGGTCGGTCTTACTGAAAATGGTCTCCAGCATGCCCGCCGTGGCACCGATCAGCTCGATCTCCGCCAGAACGCTTCCGTCACCGAGGATGTCGATATCGCACTGGGTAAACTGGCGGAATCTTCCCTTCTGAGGCTGATCGGCACGCCATACGTTACCGATCTGCAACGCCTTAAAGGGCGCGGGAAGCACGGCGGAATTGGCCGCGTAAAAGCGGGAGAGCGGCAGGGTCAGATCGTAGCGCATGCCGCTGTCGGCCAGCTCGTCCCCCTTCTCCAGTGCACGGCTCAGCGCGGCACCGCGCTTGAGCACCTTGAAGATCAGCTTTTCGTTTTCGCCGCCCTGCTTGCCCGTCAGGTTCTCGATATGCTCCATGCAGGGAGTCTCGATCTCGCGGAAGCCGAAGGAAGCGTACTTCTCGCGGATCATGGCAAGCACCTTCTGGCGCAGTGCCATCTCACGTGGCAGAAAATCGTTCATTCCCTTTACGGGTGTCTTAACAAATCCCATTCTGTCCTCCAAAAAATATAAATTCTGTAAAATCAAATACCGAAGATCTTGATCATGCTAAGAATCAAGGAGAAGGTCACCGGCAGAGTGATCAAGCTCATCACAAACGAAACGAAGGCGACCTTTGCATTGTCCGAGGAATCAAAGCCGCACGCCTCGGGATAGACCACGCAGTTCAAGCCCACGGGCAAGCACGTGGTTACCGCGCAGAAAAAGAAGTTTTCGCCCCGCAGGCCGATCAGCCAAAACAGCGGCACCAGCAAGGCAGGAATGATCAAAAGCCGCAACAGACCGATAAAATACGGCCTTAAACTGCTGACCAATTCCTTCAGGCCGAAGGCGCCCAGCACCAGACCCGCCAGGATCATGGCGGCGGGGCTCATGCACGAGCCGGCCGTTTGCAGGGCATTGCCCAGAAAATCGGGAAAGGTAACGCCCAAAAGACCGAATACACAGCCCAGCACGGACGAAAGATTGACCAGAGAAAACATGGACTTTTTCACGTTAAAGCTTCCCTTATCCGAAAAAAGCCCGTAGCCGTAGAAATTGCCCACGAAGCCGATGGGAATGCTGAAAATGATAAAGCGAGCCAGCATCTCATCACCGAATACGCCCTGAATAACGGGGTAGCCGAAAAAGCCGTTGTTGGTGAAGGAGAGCATGTAGTAAAGGCTCTTTTTTTCAAAATCATTCCGTCCCAAAAGCTTTCCCAAGATGCGTCCAATCACGATGACCGTACCGCACCAAAGGCAGGACACCCCCAAAAGGCGGAGATTTGAGCCCAGCATTTCCAAGGTGAAGGTCTTGGTAACGTAATTGAGGGTATAGGCCGGTACAAAAACCAACGTGGCCAGCACCGAAACCATGGAAGAAGCATTCTCGGGAAGCCTTTTATAATGGCGAAGCACCCAGCCCGTCGCCACGAACAGCAACAGCATGAAGACGTTTTTCAGCGTAAGAAGCGCGATCTGTCCGTCAAAAAGTGCCATATTACCTCCTTAAAGCACCGTCAAAACGCGAATAACGGAAAAGGTCAAAGGCAAAAAAAGCAAGCTCATCAAAAAGGAAACAAAGGCTGTCTTTGCATTGGCCGAGGCATCAAAGCCATTGGCCTCGGGATAGACCACGCTGTTCAGTCCCACCGGCAGGCAAGAGGCCAACGAGCAGAAGAAAAAGGCTTCGCCGCGCAAGCCCACAAGGTAAAGCAACGGAACGGTGACCAAGGGAAGGCCAAACAGACGCACCGCGCTTACCAAATAGGCCTTGCCGTGGCAGACCAGCTCCTTCAACGGGAAGGCACCAAGCACCAGACCCGTCAGGATCATGGCGCAGGGACTCATGCAGTCCCCCGTCACGGCGATCGCCTTTGAGGCAAAGGCGGGCAAATGAGCCGTCAGCCCCGTCAGCCCCAGCACCATACCGATCATGGAGCCCACGTTCACGGGAGCCAGCACCGCCCTTTTTACGCTGAAGGCGCTTTTTGTGGCAAAGAGGCCGCAGGCATAGAAATTGCCGATAAAAGCCACGGGAATACAAAAGATGATGAATCGTCCCAACAGCTCGTCACCGAATACGCCCTGTACCACGGGGTAGCCGAAAAAGCCCGTATTGGAAAAAGCAAAAATATAGTAAAGACTCTTTCTTTCAAAATCCGTCCTGCCCAGAAGCCGTCCCAAAAGCCGTCCCAAAAGAATGATGGCCGCACAAAACACGCAGGAAACGCCCAGAATCAACAGATTTTGTCCCAGCATATCCACCGTGAAGGTATGGGCCACGTGATTTAAGTTATAGGCAGGCAAAAAGAGCGAGGCAACCAGTGCCGATACCGTGTGGGACGCATCGCCCGAAAGCATCCCGCTGCGGCGCAAAAAATAGCCGAGGAAAATAACTGCCAGCAGCACGGCTACGCTATTCAGTGTGGTAAAAGCCACCTGCAGATCAAACAGCTTTGCCAAAACGTCCATCGCAGCTTCCTTTCTTTTTTGCCTTGCGTTAAATAAATTCTCTTTATTATATCATAAAAACCACGCTTGTAAAGCCGTGACGGGGCAATTTCCCCATTTTCCCCACGCTTTTCTCCCTTTTCCCCGCGGAAAACGGGATTTTTTTCGGGATTTTATTGACTTTGCCGTGATAAAATGCTAAAATAGATCATCTTTTTTTAAAAGCCGTGATGAGACCAAGTACCCGTTGGTTCCTCCTTTCAGAGAGCTGTCGGCCGCTGCGAGACAGCAAGGAGCCCCGTGGGGAATACAGCTCGGAGCTGCCCCGAGGAAATGCGGGGTCGGGATCGCCCGTTACAGCGCAGGGATTTTTCCCGCTGAGGCGGCCGCAGGGCCGTAAATCAGAGGTGGTACCACGAGATCATCGTCCTCTGCCGTAAGGCAGGGGACTTTTCTTTTTCCCGCCGCCATTATGTTTTAAAGGAGTCCGTCATGCCCATTACCGAATTTTTGGAAAGAAACGCCCGCCTCTACGGCAACGAAAGCGCCCTGGTGGAGCTGAACCCGTCCGAGGCACGGGATAATTCCGCCACCTGGCGGGAATATCGCCTGATCGAGACCACGGAGGGAGCACCCTACCGCAGAGAGCTCACCTGGCGCGATTTTGACCGCAGAGCAAACCGTATCGCCAACCTGCTTCTGTCCCGTGGCGTGCCCCGCGGCACCAAAGTAGCTATTTTGCTGATGAACTGTCTGGAGTGGTTGCCCATTTACTTCGGCATTCTGAAGGCAGGCTGTCTTGCCGTTCCCATGAACTTCCGCTATTCCTCCGAGGAGATCCGTTATTGCACGGAGCTGGCAGACGTGGAGATCATGGTCTTCGGCCCCGAATTTATCAGCCGCATGGATCCCATCGCAGGGGAGATGAAGGGCGTTCACACCTATTTCTTCGTAGGTCAGGGCTCACCCGCCTACGCGCAGGATCTATTGACCGTCATGAGCTTCTGCTCCTCCTCCGCGCCGCCCGTAGCTCTCGAGGATTCCGACCCTGCCGCCATTTATTTTTCCAGCGGCACCACAGGCTTCCCCAAGGCGATCCTGCACGATCACGCGGCGCTGGTCTCCTCCTGCCGCACCGAGCAGAACCATCACGGTCAGAGCCGTGATGACGTTTTCCTCTGCATCCCCCCGCTGTATCACACGGGCGCCAAGATGCATTGGTTCGGCTCTCTTCTGTCCGCCTCCCGCGCAGTGCTTTTGCGCGGTGTCAAGCCGGAGTGGATCCTCCGTGCCGTCAGTGATGAAAAATGCACCATCGTGTGGCTGTTGGTTCCGTGGGCACAGGATCTTCTGGATGCCCTGGATGAGGGAGTCCTTAACGCCGAGGACTATACGCTGGATCAGCTGCGCCTCATGCACATCGGCGCACAGCCCGTGCCCCCCAGCCTGGTACAGCGCTGGCTGAAGCGCTTTCCCCACCATCAGTACGACACCAACTATGGCCTGTCCGAATCCATCGGCCCCGGCTGTGTCCATCTGGGCGTGGAAAACGTCCATAAGGTGGGCGCCATCGGCAAGCCCGGCTATCTGTGGGAGGCCGCCATTGTAGACGAAAAGGGCGAGAAGGTGCCTCGGGGCGAGGTAGGCGAGCTCTGTGTCAAGGGCCCCGGCGTCATGAAATGCTATTATAAAAACGAGGAAGCCACCCGCGAGGTGCTCCGCGGCGATTGGCTCTTTACGGGTGACATGGCCAAGGAGGACGAGGACGGCTTCATCTACCTGGTGGACCGCAAGAAGGACGTGGTCATCTCCGGCGGTGAGAATATCTACCCCGTACAGATCGAGGATCACCTGAGAAGCTTTGATAAGATCAAGGACGTGGCCGTCATCGGTCTGCCCGATGCACGCCTTGGTGAGATCTGCGCCGCCATCATCGAGATCAAGGAGGGGTTGACCTGCACCGAGGAGGAGATCCACCTCTTCTGCGAGAGCCTGCCCCGCTACAAACGCCCCCGCAAGATCTTCTTTGACAAGGTTCCCCGCAACCCCACGGGTAAGATCGAAAAGCCCGTCCTGCGGAAAAAATACTGCAAGGGCAGTCTTGTGGAAGCACAGATCAACAGCTGATCCTTCGCATCTTTATTTTCAGAAAGAAGGTTTTACTTATGACTGCACAATTTTTCACCGGCGCTCTGGTTGTGGTCTTTTTCGCACTGATGATCGCCGTGGGCCTCTATTGCCGTAAGCACGCCGTCAGCGTGGACGGCTTCGTTCTGGGCGGGCGAAGCGTAGGCCCCTGGCTCACCGCCTTCGCCTACGGCACCTCCTATTTTTCCGCAGTGATCTTCGTGGGCTACGCAGGCCAGTTCGGCTGGCAGTTCGGCGTGGCAAGCACCTGGATCGGTCTGGGCAACGCCTTCATCGGCTCCCTTTTGGCCTGGAACATCCTCGGTCGCCGCACCCGTATCATGACCCAGCATCTGTCCTCCAAGACCATGCCCGATTTCTTCCAGAAGCGCTATAACTCCAATGCGCTGAAGATCGCAGCCAGTATTATCGTCTTTATCTTCCTCATTCCCTATACCGCTTCCCTGTACAACGGCCTGTCCAGTCTCTTTCAGGTAGCCTTTGCGATCCCCTACTGGGCAGTGATCCTTGCCATGGCCGTCCTGACGGGCATTTACGTGATCTTTGGCGGCTACATGGCCACCGCCATTAACGACTTCATTCAGGGCATCGTCATGCTGGTGGGCATCGTGGCCGTGATCGTAGCCGTCATGAACCAAAACGGCGGCTTCATGGACTCCATGGGCGCCCTGGCTGAGACCACAGGCTGGGAATACACCTCCTTTGCCGGTCCCGATCCCCTGTTCCTCATTGTGGTGGTGCTCCTCACCAGCCTCGGCACCTGGGGACTTCCCCAGATGGTAGGCAAATTCTACGCCATTTCCGGTGAAAATGCCATCAAGAAGGGCACTCTCATCTCCACTGTCTTTGCCGTGATCGTAGCAGGCGGCTGCTACTTCCTTGGCGGCTTCGGCAAGCTCTTCGTTTCTCCCGATGCCGTAGCCAAGGGCGGCTTTGACGTGATCGTCCCCTCCATGATCAGCACTCTCTCCCCCTACATCGTGGGCATCGTCATCGTGCTGGTGCTGTCCGCTTCCATGAGCACCCTCTCCTCTCTGGTGCTGACCTCCGCTTCCACCTTGACGCTGGACGTGGTGGTTCCCAACGCTAAAAAGGAGACCTCCGAAAAGAAAAAGATCCTCATCATGCGTCTCTTCATTCTGTTCTTCATCGTGCTCAGCGCCGTCATTGCCATCCTGAAGGACAGCATCTGGAAGGATTTCGTCTTTATCGCACAGATGATGGGCGTATCCTGGGGCGCGCTGGCAGGCTCCTTCCTTGCCCCCTTCCTCTACGGTCTGTATTGGAAAAAGACCACCCGCGCCGCCGTTTGGACCAGCTTTGGCTTCGGCGTTGGCATGATGGTCGTCCAGCTTCTCATCTCCATGAAGGTGATCCCCGCCGTGGGCATCCTTTCCGTGATCTTTAGGAATTCTCTCTATTCCGGTGTATTCGCCATGATGGGCGGCCTCATCCTGGTGCCCATCGTAAGTCTTTTCACGAAGAAGAGCCTTCCCGAGAATACCGAAGAGAAATTCGCCTGCTACGACGCCACCGTTTCCACCCCCGCCAAGAATGCGCTGGAGGAAAAATAAATCTCTTGCCAAGCATCCGCCTATGCGGTAAAATATAAGCAATCTCAAAAAAACGAGGTATTCACCTATGAAAAAACTTATGTTGGGAAATGAAGCGGTAGCCCGCGGCCTCTTTGAGGGCGGCTGCACCTTCGTTTCCAGTTATCCCGGCACCCCCAGCACCGAGATCACCGAGGCCGTGGCCCGTTATAAGGAGGTTTATGCCGAATGGGCCCCCAATGAAAAGGTGGCCATGGAATCCGCCTTCGGTGCCTCTCTGGCAGGCAAAAGAGCCTTCTGCGGCATGAAGCACGTGGGCCTCAACGTTGCCGCCGACCCCCTGTTTACCCTGTCCTACACGGGCGTGAACGGCGGTCTCGTTATCGGTGTGGCAGACGATGCGGGCATGCATTCCTCTCAGAACGAGCAGGATTCCCGCCATTACGCCCGTGCCGCCAAGATCCCCATGCTGGAGCCCGCCGATTCCGCCGAGGCACTGGCCTTCACAAAGCTTGCCTTCACCCTGTCGGAGGAATACGATACCCCCGTGTTCATCAAAATGTGCACCCGCGTATCTCACTCCCAGAGCGTAGTGGAGGAGGGCGAGCGTGTTGAGTCCGTCAAGCCCTATAAGAAGGACCCCGCCAAATACATCATGATGCCCGGTAACGCCAAAAAGCGCCACCCCGTGGTAGAAGAAAGAACGAGAAGGCTCGTAGCCTTCGCCGAGGAGAGCGAGATCAACCGCGTGGAGAACGGCGCAGACCGCTCCATGGGCTTTATCACCTCCTCCACCTCCTACCAGTACGTGAAGGAGGCCGTGGGCGACAGATACCCCGTGCTCAAGCTCGGTATGATCTGGCCCATGCCCGAGCAGAAGCTCCGTGATTTCGCCGCCAAGGTAGAAAAGCTCTACGTGGTGGAGGAGCTGGACGGCTTTATTGAATCTCACCTCAATTCCTTGGGTCTTTCTCCCATCGGAAAGGACGTCTTCTCCATTCTCGGCGAATTCAGCCAGAACACCGTCCGCGAAAATCTGGGCCTTCCCGTGCCTCAGGGTACCGTGGCAGAGGAGAACGTGCCCCAGAGACCCCCCGTAATGTGTGCAGGCTGTCCCCACAGAGGTCTCTTCTACGTCCTTGCCAAAAACAAGATCACCGTGCTGGGTGACATTGGCTGCTACACCCTCGGTGCCGTGCCTCCCCTGTCCGCACTGGATTCCACCCTTTGCATGGGCGCCTCCGTTTCCGGTCTCCACGGCTTCGTCAAGGCCATGGAGGGCGCGGCCGACGGCAATACCGTGGGCGTCATCGGCGACTCCACCTTCATGCACTCGGGCATCACGGGTCTTGTGAACATCGCCTATAACAATTCCAACGCCACCGTTATCATTCTGGATAACTCCATCACCGGCATGACCGGCCACCAGCAAAACCCCACCACGGGTCTCAATCTGAAGGGCGATCCCGCCTCCAAGATCGATCTGGAGGCACTGTGCCGTGCGGTGGGCATCGAGCGCGTTACCGTGGTGGATCCTTACGATCTTGCCGCCACGGAAAAGGCAGTAAAGGAGGAGCTGGCCTCGGGCAAGCCCGGCGTCATCATCTCCCGCAGAGCCTGTGCTCTCCTCAAGTACGTCAAGCACCCCGGCCCCATCAAGGTGGATGCGGACAAGTGCCGCAGCTGTCGCGCCTGCATGAAGATCGGCTGTCCCGCCATCAGCATGCAAAACGGCAAGGCCGTCATTGATAACACCCTTTGCACCGGCTGCGGTGTTTGCACCCAGCTCTGCAAATTCGGGGCACTGTAAGAAAGGAGAAGCCAAATGGAAACGAAAAACGTAATGATCGTAGGCGTAGGCGGCCAAGGCAGCCTTTTAGCCTCCAAGCTTTTGGGCAGACTTCTTCTTACCCGCGGCTATGATATCAAGGTATCCGAGGTCCACGGTATGAGCCAGCGCGGCGGATCCGTCGTGACCTACGTACGCTTCGGCGACAAGGTCTATTCTCCCATCATCGATAAGGGCGAGGCCGATTTCATCGTCTCCTTCGAGCTTCTGGAGGCCGCCCGCTGGACGGAATACCTGAAGAAGGACGGCAGGATCGTAGCCAACACCCAGAAGATCAATCCCATGCCCGTCATCATCGGCGCCGCCGAATATCCCGAGGGCATTGAGGAGCACATCCGTGCCGCAGGCATCGCTCTGGACGCCTTCGACGCCCTTTCCCTCGCCGAGGAGGCAGGCTCCGCCAAGGCGGTGAACATCGCCCTCATGGGCAGACTTTCCAAATATTTCGACTTCTCCGAGGAGGAATGGATGCAGGCCATTGCCGATTCCGTTCCCGCTAAATTTTTAGAGCTGAACAAGAAAGCCTTCCTTTTGGGAAGAAACGCATAAACTGCAAAAAACAAGGAGAAAACAATGAGAAAATATTACCAGCCCGAAATTGAGACCGCCTCAAGAGAGGAGATCCTTGCCCTCCAGAACGAGAGACTTGTGGCACAGGTGAAGCACGTTTGGGAAAACGTGCCCTACTATCGCAAGAAAATGGAGGAAAAGGGTGTGACTCCCGAAGATATTAAGGGTGTAGCGGATCTTCACAAGCTCCCCTTCCTCACCAAGGACGACCTGCGCGAGGCCTATCCCTACGGCCTCATGGGCAAGCCTCTGAAGGATTGCGTGCGCATCCAATCCACCTCCGGTACTACCGGCAAGCGTGTGGTGGCCTTCTATACCCAGCACGATATCGATCTGTGGGAGGATTGCTGCGCCCGTGCCATTATGGCCGCAGGCGGAACGGAAGAGGACGTTTGTCAGGTGTGCTACGGCTACGGCCTGTTCACCGGCGGCCCCGGCCTCAACGGCGGCTCTCACAAGGTGGGCTGTCTGACCCTGCCCATGTCCAGCGGCAATACCGACCGTCAGCTCCAGTTCATGACCGATCTGGAATCGACCATCATCTGCTGCACCCCCTCTTATGCCGGCTACCTTGCCGAAAGCATCCACGAGCGCGGCCTGCGCGATCAGATCAA
>JAFQMA010000016.1 GCA_017414535.1 Clostridia bacterium
CAAGAACCTTTCCTCCAAGCAGAAGGAGCTCCTCCGCCGATTTGAGGAAAGCTGTAACACCACCAACATGGACCGCAAAAAAAGCTTCTCCGAAAAGCTGAAAAACCTCTTTAAATAAGCCCAACGCAAACCACCTGCGCCTCGCGCAGGTGGAAACTCTCCTCCCGCCATATAAAAAACGACCGTGGTCAGTTATGACCACGGCCTTATTGTTTAGATAACCGGTGCTGTTACACCGTGTTTCTTACAAAGCATTATTGATGATAGAATTCCTCCGCAGCTGCGAAGAAGGCATCCAAGTTTTCCCAAGGGGTAGCCGGAGGGATATCACAGCCGGAGGAAATGAGAAAATTGGGATACTGGCAGCAAGCTTCCATGATGCCCACAGTCTCTTCCCGTACTGTTTGCGGATTGCCGCCACGCAGCACGCCAGCGGGGTCTACATTTCCCATGGTTAGCACATCGCCGGGAATCTGCTGCAGCATTTGCACCATAGGTACGGCGTTGCCAAAGTGGTAAGCCGCACAGCCGGTAGACAGGATCTGCTCCACTTGCTGTCCGATGGCATTGCCACAGTTGTGGTAGATCACCACAAAGTCATCATCCTGCACCGCATCTACGATGGTCCTGATATAATCGCAGGAGAACTCCTGGCACAGAGCGGGGCTTAGAAGGCCCGCTGCAGGCTCTGCCATGGCGACACCGTTAGCGCCGGCTTTTTTGTAGGCTTTGATATACTCGATCAAAAACGCAGTACATTTCTCAAGGGTGAGTTTTACCATGTCCGGCTCTTCATAGCAGAGGATCATTGCCTCTGAGATATCCATCAGACGGCCGGCAAGAGAAAATGGGCCAATGACACCGGCAAAGACCGGACGGTCAGTGATCAGCTTAGTGGCTTTTTCGATGGCTTCCAAATAGATGCCGGTTCGCGCGCTACCTACAGGGGGGATCTGCAGCGCTTTGGCATCGTCCTCATCGGCAAGGAGCGCACCCACTACAGTAGGAACTTCATCGTCTCTGACATGAATATTGGCTCCGAAGGCCTCTGCTTCCACGGAAAGATCCATCAGGCTCACAGCCGCGGCAGCGTTTACCCGCTGTGCCACCAATGCCATACCCTTAGCTTGAAGACTGCTGTCAGAAATAAGCTCCCGGACACTGATGCCCATCATCTGCACACAAGGAAAGGACAGCAGCGGCAGGGGCTTCTTATATCCGGTGTGGATCTGTTCTGCAAGCCATTGTTTCATATTGCCGTTCATTTAAAATCCCTCCTCGGGGAAAAGTATTTGTGTAATGTAATTTTCGTTAAATTTGGGATTGCCGCCTAAGTTCAGCTGCACTGCAGCGTCGGCCAGCTGCTGCGCCTTGGCACGCAGACCGGTGTCCAAAAGCAACATAGCCGCACCGGCCAGAGCAGCGTTTCCCAGCACACGGGCTTTCTGTATGAAAGTGTGGGGGAAGAGGCCAATATTGGCAGCGCTTTGCAGATTCAAATGGGTGCCGAAACCGCCGCAGATATAGAAATCAGACAGCTGATTTTCCTTTGTATCGGTGGATTCCAAAAGGGTTTGGATACCGGCAGCAATGGCGGCCTTGGCAAGCTGTACCGCTCGGATATCCTTGGGCATCAGCACTACGTTTTCCGCCAAAAGCAGATCATCATCCATAACGCCTGTCTCATCAATATCTACTGTTTTCAAAAGGGTAGAAACCGCATCGATCAGGCCTGAGCCGTAAAGTCCCACAGCGGGGGACTCCTCTATGGTGTGGCAGCACACCTGATTATCTTCCAGCCACACCCTGTCGATAGCACCGGGGATGCTTCCGCAGCCGCAGGAGATACCGGCACCTTCAAAGGCAGGACCGGCGGCGGTGGAGGTGACGGAAAGAACACCCTCTTTCCACAAAACCAATTCTCCATTGGTGCCAATGTCGCAAAGCAGGGATGGTTGAGGATTTTCTGTCATGGCGCTGGCTAAAACGGCGCAGGTGATGTCCGCGCCTACAAAGGCATCCATGCAAGGGGGAAGATATGCGCGCTTGCCCAAAATCGTGATTTCGAAACCAAACAGGCAATCCGCTTTGAAGGGCGCATGGGACAGGGATTCCGGACCCTTACCTGTCAGCAGATACAGCATGGTGGTATTGCCGGTGATCACCAGAGATTCCACCGCGGACTCTTCGATACCGGCATCCACACAGGCGGAGGACAAAAGCTTCTGCACCTTTTCCAAGACCAATTGCTGTAGCAAAGACAGTTTTCCTGCCATGGCAGCTTCCATCCGACCGATCACATCGGCAGCAATGGTACGCTGGGGATTTTCTGCCGCGGCAGAGGCTAAAACAGCGCCGTCGGACAACCGGTACAGGGCCAGGGCGATGGTAGTGGTGCCGATGTCCACGGCCGCGCCGTAAGCTCCTGCCATGGGCGCAACGGAAGCAAGGCTATGCGTGTTGGTTTCAATTTGGGTAAGGGAGGTGTGTTCCAGCCATGCGGTGGCATCACCGGTAAGCACAGCCTGGCAGCTGAGTCGGGTGCCTGCAGTGATTTCCGCTTCTGTAGGAGGGCAGGTACTGCCCGCCAGCTTTACAGCGCATTTACCGCAGCGGCCTTTTCCACCACAAGGGTGGTCTGCCGGGATACTGGCAGAGCGCAGCACCTCGTGCAAAGGTTGGGGAGGGGCAAAGAGGATCTCCCGGCGGTTACCGTTATGAAATACTGTCAATACGGACATAGGAAATCCTCCTTTCCGGATGTTAAAACAGGATCATACCGAAAAAAGTAACGGTGTTTTGGCCGTTGATGTATTTTAAGTCAGTATCCTTTGTGGTGTTGTACACATCCACACAGTAGCCCTCCAGAGAGGGCAGGGCTTTGTCCGGCATCCGGCAGGGAAGACCGTCTTCCTTAGCGCAGCGATGGCACAGACGACAGCCGCCGCAGCTTAAGTGCAGAAAGTCCTTCGGCAGGAGCGGCATAGCAGTTTCCTGCAGATGCTGGCTTACCGCAACATGCTTTTTTCCCGCTTCCAGCATACCCTCGATATCAAAGCTGTCCTCAATGGTGGAGACGGTTTGATACCACAATGCGTGGGAAAACTTTCGTACACATGCCATGACGGTTACTACATCCGGCAGCTCCGGCGGGCAGACCCAGCATTTACCGTATTTGCCGCACTGATTGCGTTTGCAGATATCCCGAAACTCCTCTGACAGCACGATGTTTTCTACCGGCAGCATCACGGCCTTGTACACGCCGGCGTCTAAAGCTGAGGCAAGCAGCTTTTCCATGGATCTACTGGCAGAAGGTCACAGCCAGGTCTGCCGCGCTGGCAGCATCGGAGGTATAGGCATCCGCGCCGATCTGCTTGCAGAAAGCTTCGGTCACGGGAGCGCCGCCTACCATGATCTTAACGCTGTCACGGATACCGGCAGCTTCGGCTGCCTTAACCACATCGCCCATAACGGTCATGGTGGTGGTCAGCAGGGCGGAGCAGCAGATGATCTGACAATTCTGTTCCTTAGCGGTCTGTACAAATGTCTCGGGGGAGACATCGGTACCCAGATCGATAACTTCGATACCCTTGCTTTCCAGCATCATCTTCACCAGATTCTTGCCGATATCATGCAGGTCGCCCTGAACAGTGCCGATGCAAGCCTTGCCCTTGGCGGTCTCACCGCTTTCATTCAGCTTTTCCTTCAGCATGGCAGCGCCCATGGTCATAGCACGGGCAGAGATCAAAACCTCGGGAACGAAGACCTCATTGTTTTTGAACTTCTCGCCAACCACGGCCATACCGGCCAAAAGGCCCTCTTCCAAAATAGTCTTGGCGGGTATGCCCTCGTCCAGAGCCTGCTGTACCAAAGCCTTTACGATCTTTGTCTTACCGTTGATAACCTCAAGAGCGATTTCTTTCATATCCATAATTTATATCCTCCTGCTGTTTTATTAATAATATCCGTATTCTTCTACCAGTTCACCCATGCGGAGGATACGCTCTTCCAAAGCGCCGATAGGCACTTGGTCGCCGGCAGCGGCGATCAGTGCGGGAGAGATATCCTTCAGAGCCAGCCATTCCTTGACGGCGTTCTCAAAGCTGCTCATGGGGGAGTAATCATACCACAGCTCATTGGGGATACCACCGGAGAGGATCAGGTCATTGCCTGCCTCAGCACGGGCCTCGGCGGGAGTGCATCCGCCTACAGAGCCAGGGGTAACGGCATCAATACAGTCAACACCGATATCCTTCATCATCTTAATGGCGCCCTTCAGCTTGCCGTCTACGTGGACAGCTACCTTCTTGCCATGGCTGTGGATGATATCGTATGCCTTCTTGTAGTAGTCTTTGCTCCAGCAATCAAAGAAAGACGGGGACTGGACATCAGAGGAGAAGTTGTCGCCCATGATGATGACCGGTGCGCTGAACTCGGAGGCCATCATCTCCACCATTTCCAAAATGTTGTTGTTGATCTGGGTGACACATTCCTGCAGTTCGTCCTCGAAGTCGTAGGAGGCATAGATGGTGTTCTCCACGCCCATCCAGTAGTTCATCAGGTAACCAATGGCGCTGTAGGCGGTGTTCATGTACACCAGGCCATCCTCGCCAATGTAGTTAGCCCACTCCTCGTAATTCTGGGGGATGGGGGTATAGCGGCGGGAAGCCATGGCGTAGGTCAGCACTTCCAGATCCTTCTCGTTGGTGATGCCCCATTTCTTGATGGCCCAGGAGTAGGAACTGGGCTCCCACACACGGATGCGCTCGATGGAGCCAATGGGGGTATCAAAGCGCCAGTAGATCTCCGGTACACCGTTTACCACTCTGGTGGCAGAGGAGCTCTTTACATCATTGGCATATTCTACATTCCAAAAATGAGCCTGCTGGGGACAATAGAACGCTGCGCCCATTTTTCTGTTGAAGTCCATCAGGCCGGTATCCGCCTTGGGGTAGCCGCTGCCCAGCTCCCAGGGCAGCTGGAACTTATGCAGATAATAGTGGCTTAAGTCCAACATATAGGGGACACGGTCGGGCTTTTGACCATTGTAAACGGCCAGAATTCTCTCACGAGGTGTCATCATACTGTTTTTCCTCCATTATAAGTTTTTCGGTATTGAGTGGGCGAACAGCCCACTTGCTTATGAAATGCGGCTGTGAATGCGGCGTGACTGGCAAAGCCGCAAGCCATGGCGATTTTATAGACCGGCATTTGTGTGGTAGTCAGATAGGTGCGGGCGTGATGCAGGCGGATATCCAGCAAATGTTGGCGGAAGGTACAACCGTAACGCTGCTGCATGATCCGGGCCAGGTGCCGGGTGGTGATATTCAGCTTTTGGGCAAGGGCTGTTGCGCTGATCTCGTGAGCATAATAGACGGCAAAATAGTTGTCCATCAGGTCGTCCCGCTGTTGGGGGAGCACTTTGGACGGCAGCATATGCTTCTTTTCCGGCGTAGAAAGTTCCCGCAGGACTGTTACCACTAACAGAGAACAGAGACTTTGGATGGCGTTATCCGAGCCAAGCTTGCGGTTTTTAAACTCGTTTTCCAGTGCCTGCAAAAGGCGGATAAGCTCCGGTGCGCATTGCAGTAAGTAAACATCTTTTAGCTGCAGGGGAGCACCCTTGGGACAGCGGATATACATGACAAAATAGGAAGCGGAGCCCGAATATATCCGCCGAAGATGGTATACCTGGGGCGGGATAATCCAACAGTCTCCGCTGTGCACCAAAATAGACGGGCGGCCCTCAAATTCCAGCATGGCGCTGCCATTTATCAGTGCATGCAGTTCGTAGCGGGAATGATTATGCAGCGCTGTACCGGATGAGGGTACATCTTCTGTAGGAAGCTGGATGGATACCTGATAAGAAAAGCCGTCAATATCAATATCGCTGCGGTACATAAAGGAAGCAGGTACAATGTTCATTGCTTTGTTCCAAACCTCCTTTGACACCTCTAAATGTTGCATAGTTAACATATCAAAGAAAACCTTTAAATGCAAGAGGAAAAATGACATTCTTAAAAAAAGAATGTCCGATTTTATATATATTATATATGATATGGTGTAGAGGCTTTGGATACCATGAGGCTAAACAACGCAGATGAGATCGTTATGTAGGATTGATACTGCGCATTGACGAAATATATAGCAGACGTTATAATGAATCTAAATTATGCTAAACAATGTATTGGGGTCAAAGGAACGATAGAAAGGAAAATGAAAACACCATGAAATTTTCGATGAAAGCAGTACTGCGTTTTTTGTTTCCTGAAATACAAATAGTCGATGCAATCAAGCAGGAAGAATTTGACGAAAAAAACGAGAGCTTTTAGATCTTTGATCACAAACCATGTTGAAGGGGAAGCCAATGGCTTCCCCCGTACCGAGACCTGCAGCTCCTGCGGCGGCAGCGGTGCCGAGGCCGGCACCCATCCCGAGACCTGCTCCAAGTGCGGCGGCTCGGGTCAGATCCGCGTGCAGACCCGTACCATGCTGGGCATGATGCAGACCACCCGCGCCTGCGACGTGTGCGGCGGCTCCGGCAAGATCATCAAATCCCCCTGCAAGACCTGCCGCGGCACGGGTACCGAGCGCAAGAGCAAGAAGTTTGACGCCACCATCCCCGCAGGCATCGGCGAGGGCGAACGCATCCTCCTGCGCGGCCAGGGTCATGCGGGCCATCGCGGCGGCGAGCCGGGCGATCTGATCGTGGAGATCAATATCCGTCCCCATCCCGTCTTCGTCCGTGACGGCTACGACGTGTTCTGCGAGGTGCCCATCTCCTTTGCGGAGGCGGCCTTAGGCGGCGAGATCACCATTCCCACGCTCGAGGGCAAGGAGACCTACAAGATCCCCGAGGGAACGCAAACGGGTACCCAATTCACCCTGCGCGGCCGCGGTATCCAGCAGGTGCGCTCCTCCCGTCGCGGTAATCTCTATTTTACCGTGGTGCTGGAGGTGCCCAAGAACCTTTCCTCCAAGCAGAAGGAGCTCCTCCGCCGATTTGAGGAAAGCTGTAACACCACCAACATGGACCGCAAAAAAAGCTTCTCCGAAAAGCTGAAAAACCTCTTTAAATAAGTCCAACGCAAACCACCTGCGCCTCGCGCAGGTGGCTTTTTCGCAAGGAGCTTTTTGCGGGGGAGGACCTTTCTTTCACGGGGAACCCTTTTTCTTGGGAGAGGCTTTTTCGGCAAAAAGCCCCTCCCAAACCCTCCCCAAAAACTTTTGGTGTTTATATTTTTATATAAAAAAGTGGCCTTTCTGCGTTAGCGGAAAGGCTTCCGTTTTTGCCTTCCCCGGTGGGGGAAGGGGGACCGCTTGCGGTGGATGAGGTCGCCTCAAAAAAATCGGCTTTTGGCTGTGGCAAAAGCCTACCTTAACCTTTTCCCGCAAGGGAAAAGATTTCATCAAAGCTTTGCTTTGATTTCACCCGCGTCAGCGGATTTCATCGCACGCCGTGCGATTTCATCAAAAAGGAGCCCTCAGGCTCCTTTTTTTCCTTCCACGGTGGGCGAAGGTAGCACGGCAAAGCCGTGACGGATGAGGTCACCTCAAAAAAATCGGCTTTTGGCTGTGGCAAAAGCCTACCTTAACCTTTTCCCGCAAGGGAAAAGATTTCATCAAAGCTTTGCTTTGATTTCATCCGCTTTAGCGGATTTCATCGCACGCCGTGCGATTTCATCAAAAAGGAGCCGAAGGGCTCCTTTTTTTGTTGCCTTTTATCGAAAGTTAGGCTATAATGGATTTAACTGTATCAATTTCCCCACGGAAAGGTAGCATCATG
Source organism: Clostridia bacterium (assembly GCA_017414535.1). GTDB lineage: Bacteria > Bacillota > Clostridia > Oscillospirales > SIG627 > RGIG5579. The sequence continues at coordinate 7,787 of JAFQMA010000016.1, forward strand.
GAACATAAACGCGCAAAAGTTCTCTTTGACCTGAAAAAAGCCAAAACGAAATGCATGGTCCAAACGGTCTGGACCACCATCGATTACGGCGCGGGCACCCGCACCACGGAATCGGAGCATTCCCATATCCCCTCGGATCTGGTGATCTGCGATCTGGGCGATTTTTACGCCGTGGATATCTTGAGTGAGTTTCCCGAGCTTCATTCCGAGCTGCTGGAAAAAATGCGCGAGCTACCCTCCACAAGACTCTCCGACAGCGTGATCCGCCAAAAGGAGATCCGCATCTATTTTGATGTAGATCATCCCGAGCTTTACCTCATCATCGGCGTCCTTTCCTCCTGGGAGAGCTCCGGCTACCGCACGGGCACTCCCACCCTGCACATGCTCCTGCCGGAGGACAGGCTCAATTTCATTTCCAACAACGGTATGCGCCTGCCCCTTTCCGCCGGTGCCGAGGCTCTGGAGGACTGCAGTGTCTTAAGTGAGGCGGACCGCGCCTTCATTGACGAGATCCTCCTACGGCAGGAGAGGAGCGACTGGATCCTGCCTCCCTCCGCAGGCAAAAAGAATACCGCGCCCGAGCCCGCCGTGCTGGACGAGATCCGCGCCCTCTTCGGCGCAGGTGACGTCATCGGCTTTGACGAATTAAAGATCATCCGCGGCAGTGACGATGCCCTGGCTGAGCTGGAGGAGCTCTGCGGCATGGAGGGCATCAAGCGGGAGATCCGCGTGCTGGAGGCCCGCCTTTCCTACACCCGCCGCATGGAGGCGCAGGGCTTCTTCTCCGACGATACTCCCAGCCTGCACATGAGCTTCCTCGGTGCCCCCGGTACCGGTAAGACCACCGTGGCAAGAGTGCTGACGGGTCTGTTCTATCGGTACGGCTGTATCAAAAAGAACAAATGCGTGGAGGTAGGTGCCCGCCAGCTGGTGGGCGGCTACGTGGGCCAAACGGGCAGTCGCACCGCCAAGATCATCGAGGCGGCACGGGGCGGCGTCCTGTTTATTGACGAGGCCTATACCCTGGTGCCCGACGGCAACACCCAAAACGACTTCTCCTACGAGGCCGTGGCCCAGCTCCTGAAGGAGATGGAGGACAGCCGCGGCGAGCTCATCGTCATTCTGGCAGGCTACGAAAGGGATATGGAGCGCCTGTTTGAAATGAACGAGGGTATGCGCTCCCGCGTAAATAAGAACATCATTTTTGAAAACTACAGCGCTCACGACGCCATGGAGATCCTTTTGAGCATGCTCCGTCGGGAGCAGTACCGCATCGACCGCGGTGCGCTGGAGAAGCTCCTTCTTCTCATCAAAAAATGCCGCCTGAGCGAGCTGTTTTCCAACGGCCGCTTCGTGCGCAATCTTTACGAGCATATTTACGAGCATCACGCCCTGCGCGTGTACAACAAAAGCGCCGCCCCCCACGAGGTGGATACCTTCGTGGCGGCGGACGTGGACGATCGGGACGTGTGCGAGCCCATGCTGCACAGTGTGAAGGTGACCCTATGAATACCGTCTTTTACAGAGAACAAAAGTCCGACCCCCGCCTGACCCTGGAGCTGTATGCCACCTCCGACGGCTACACCCGTCTGGACAGCTACCCCATCACCCCTCTTTCCTTGCACCTTTACGAGCGGGAGGAGCAGTACGTGGCCGTGGCGGCACAGATGCACGGGGACGTATATGCCGCCGCCAACGACTTTTTCCATCGCCATCGGGATACCTCCGACGGGGAGGGCAAGGTGGTGGGCGTTGCCTTTGCCCTGCATTTTGACGGAGGCACGGGCGAATATTTTCTCGGTTATCCCTTCTCCCTTTCCTTCCAAGGATTGACGGACTCCCGCGGCATCATGCATTTTGTGCTCCCGCAGCGCCCCTCCTTGGTTCGAGGCACGGACGCCATGGCCGACCCCCGAGGAAGCTCCCTGCCTCCGCGTACCGCAGAGGAGGAAAGACTGGTGGAGGAGGCCGTCCGTGAGATCATGGCCATGCAGGAGGCTGCACCGCCCCGTCCCCTCACCGCGCTGGAGCGCATGCGCCGCGGCGCCACCCGCCGCTTTGCAGGAGGGGGAAGCTCCCCTGCGCCCGCCGCAGGTCAGGGAAGAGCAGAGCCCGCCGCAGAAAATGCCAAGATCTTCGATCCCTCCTGCCTGAAGATCACCCCCGGCGCCGCCGATCCCGACAAGGAGCTGGAGCGCATCGTGGGGCTGGACAGCGTCAAGCGGGAATTTGACAAAATGAAGGCCTCCCTCATCATGCAGAAGGAGCGCGCCGTCCGCCTGGGCCTTACCGCCTCGGTCCACAGCGGTCATATGTGCTTCATGGGTGCCCCCGGTACGGGTAAGACCACCATGGCCCGCCTGGTGGCAGGCGTCCTCTTCAACATGGGCATGATCCGCAGAAACGTCTGCGTGGAGATCTCGGGTCTGGATCTTTTAGCCAATTACCTGGGTCAGACCGCCATCAAGACCCAAGCCACCGTAGACTTTGCCAAGGGCGGCGTCCTCTTCATCGACGAGGCCTACGCCATCACAAGCTCCTCCTACGGCGCCGAGGCCGTGGGCGTTCTCCTGAAGGAAATGGAGGACAACCGCGACGGTCTGGTGGTGATCCTGGCAGGCTACGAAAAGGATATGGAGCGCCTGTTGAATCTCAATCAGGGCTTCCGCTCCCGTATCAACCGCTATTTCAATTTTGAGAACTACACCGTGCCTGAGCTGGCAAAGCTCTATCTCTTCAACCTCCGCTCCCGCAATCTTCGTATTACGGAGGAGGCCCTGCGGAAAAGCCTTTACGCCTTCACGCAGGAGGTCAAAAGTCCCTATTTTTCCAACGGTCGCTTCGTGCGCAACTTCACCGAGCAGGTGGAGGATCGCCACGTGATCCGCGTTCACCGTGACCCCTCCCCGGAGGAGCTGAACCTCATTCGGGCGGAAGACATTTCAGAAAAGGAGTAAATCATGGAAGCACAAGCCTTTATCACTTTAATGAGCCGCATGAAGCTCGCCTCTCTCTTAAAGGAGGAGCGCGGTGCCCTGACCGACGTGGCCTCCCGCCTCATTGCCGCAGGTGCCATCGCCTCTGAGGAGGCCCCCGTTTATACCCGTGTTTCCGAGGTCTCCGCCGCGCTGGAGAGGGAAAGCGCCGATTGGCGCCGTGCCGTGGCGGGACTCCCCGCACCCCGTCTGGTAGCCGCCGTGCAGTACGTGCTCACTGCCGCCCCCGCCAGTGCTCTGGAGGGAAGCGCCCTCCTGCAGGAGCTGGAGGCGGCCTTCCTTGCCGCAGGGGACGACACTGCTCTGTTGGAATCTACCCTGCTGGCCGTGCAGGTGCTGGAAAAGCTCTTCGATCCCGCCCTTCCCAATCTGGATGAGGACCGTGCCGCCGCGCTGAATGCCGCCCTGTCGGGTCAAAATACCGCTCCCGCCCCCGCGGCGCCTGCGCCCGCTCCTGCAGAGCCCGCCCCCCAAGACAGCAACGTCGTTCAGGATCTGGGCGGTCTGGCAGGCCGGGAGATGGGCGGCGTGGAGCTGTACGACTATATGAAAAATGCCGTCATGGAGGAGGATTCCCTTTTCGTCCGACTGACGGAAAAGGCAGATACCTTTGCCAAATACCAAAAGAAGAAGAAAAGGATCGGTCTGGGCGAGGCCATAGGTTTCCTTTTCGAGGTGCGCCGCTATCGCAGTCTCACCTCCTCCATCCTCCCGGGCATAAACCCTGCGGGAGCAGACCGCGCCTTTGCCGCCGCCTATCTTCGCTTCGATCGGGAGCGCGGCAGTCGTAGCCGCACCGTAGAGGAGGCAAGGGAACGGCTGGTGGCCGCCCTCCCCGACGCCGAGGAGCTCTATCAGCTCATGGAGCAGGGCATCGGCTATCAGCTGAACCCCGCCAATCCCAAGGAGAGCGAGGTTCTGGTCCTCCGTGAGCGTCTCCGCGAAAAGGCTCTCTTCAAGGATCTGTACCCCTTGGTACAGCGCATGGAAAAGCTGGGCAAGGACGTGCCCGAGGCAAATCTTGATGCCGCCCTCTTCTACGCCTCCCTCATCCGCCAGAAAAAGCAGGATCTGAACGATCGCGACGTGGAATATCACTACGGTGATTTCGACGGGGAGGAGCCGGATCGCTATCTGGCCTTCCATCTGGCGCACTATTTCTTCACCGCCCACAAGCGGGGCGGCGCGGCCTACGCCGGGTGCCTTTACAACATCTTCTATCTCTACGACGAGATCTTCCCCGCCGCCGTCCTTTCCGACGTGGAAAAGACCATGCTCAGCACCGCCGATACCCTCTCGGAGGAAAAAGCGCTGGCTGAATACCTCCTGCTCATGGAAAAATTCGGCTATACCGCAGGCGCGCGCAAAATGAAGAGTCGCCTGTACGCCAAGCTCTTGAAGCGCCATAAGGAGGTACAGGACGACGGAGGCAAAAAGCGCCTCGTGTCCACTGCCGTGTTCGGCATCCTCACCGCCCTGGTGGCCATCCTCTTTCCCCTTCTCTTGAACGTGCCCGCAGGAGAAACACCTCCCTACCTGACCCACGCCCTCCTCGGCTTGGCAGGCGGCGTTTTGGTGCTGGCCTCTCAGACCGTTGCCATGCGCTTCGCCTTTGGGAACGAAAAGCTCCTGAGGAGCATCCCCCTCATCGCCATGCCCGTGGCATTGGCCGTCCATTATCTGGTGCGCTTCGGCTTTACCGTGCCGAGCACCTGGTGGCCGGGCTCCGCAGGAACTCTCTTCGGCGCCTCCTTTGCCGTGCCCTTTATGATCCTTGTGATCTCCGCCTACCTTTCCCGCACAAGCTACACCACCCTGCGCCGCTTTTTGCAGGCGGGCTTCGTTTACCGCCCCGTGGTGCTGGTGCTCTTCCTGGCAGGCGGCCTGATCACCAAGATCCTCTCCTCCCAAACCTATCTGGAGTACACCACCCTCCATTACAACGGCTTCTTCAGCGCCCTCTTCACCTGCCTGATCCCCGCCGCGCTGAGCCTGATCTTTACGGCTGTCATCTGCTTTAGCGCCGCAGGAGCGCAGACCTTCTGTCACGATGCCCATCTGGTCTCCGCCGTATCCCTGATCTTCACCGCCTTCGGCGCCATCGCCTGCGGCCTGACCCTGGCAGGCACCGACCTTTCCGCCACTCCCGACGCGCTGGATTTCCCCTACCGCCTCATCAATATGCAGGGCGCCCTGCAGGTGGTGCTCTACTTCTTCCTGACCACCTTCTTTGAATCCGCCGGCGCCAAGGCCAAGGTGGAGGACTGATTTTTCCTAAAAAAAGCCTTTCCGAAAAAAGTGCGTTGTTCTTATCGGAGAAAATAGTATTCTTTTAAATTCAGCTAAGAACCGGCATCGCATTTGTAAGTACAAATGCACTTGGGCAGTAGCCCAAACCCACAGAGACAGAAAAGAGAAGATTCGTATCATAACGAGTCTTCTCTTTCTTTTTGTCTGTTAAGTGATATGCTGACTAAAGTCAGCGTGATATTTTCGCCTTGCGAAAGTGATATTGAAGCCTTGCGAAGCAAATAACGCTTGGCTGAAAGCCGAATAACACTGCGAAGCAATAGAACTCGCCGCAGGCGAATAGAACTGGCGTGATACTCCGTTAAGAGTATCACGCCAAATTTCGTTTTTATTAAAGATTACTGTCCTTAGCAACCCTGCTCATTCCGTGGACGGATTTTTTATCTCTATTGGCAAGTCAAACGGCCGTTATTCTTTCCTTCCCCGCTCCCTCAGGTAGCAAAGGCAGAGGCGATCTGAGCGTATTTTTCAAGGGAGGAGGAAGCGTTCCAGGTCATAAAGCCTCCCCTGCAGCCACTGTCCCGCAGGCCGCGGATCTGAGAGGCGATCTGGGCGGGGCCGTAGGTGTTATAGGGCGGGCGAATGGCGTTATAGCACTGGATCCAGGTGCGCACCACCGCAGGGGTGGCCGTCTCCTTTTGGCGGGCCATAACGCTCTTGCCCCAGTTATACAGCGTTTCGTAGGGATGCTCCCAGGGGCGCCAATCCCCCGAGGCGGCAAAGTGATCGGGATAGGGCATACCGGAAATGGCATCCACCACGTTGCTGATGGCCGCCCAATACTGACCGTAGGCGGTCACGTAGGTGTAGGCGCTTTCGCCGTACACGTCGGCGCTGACGTAGGCGCCCTTCTCGTGGAGGATATCCGTGGCGTACATCAAAAAGCGCTGGATAGCCTGGGCCTTAGTCTCGCCGTAGCCGTTGCGGAAATCGATCGTTCCCGCCTTTTCGAAGCGGGCGGTATTGTCGGGGAAGCGCACGTAATCGAACTGGATCTCGTGAAAGCCCATGAGCTCCACCGCCTCCACGGCAAGATCCACCTTGTACTGCCACGCCTCGCGGCTGAAGGCCGTGGGCCAATAGGCGCCCGATAGCTGCAGAGGCGCGCCGCTTTTGTTTGCAATGGCGTACTCGGGGTGATCCTTCACGAAATACGTATCGTTAAAGGTGGTGATACGGCCGATGACGTAATAGCCCGCATCCCGAAGCTTTTGGATGGCGGCGCGGTAAGTCTCCACCGTATTGGCGGCGGCCGCAGCGGCAGAGGGACAGCTTTTCTTCATGACCTCCCCCGCGTAGCCGATGGCACCCCCGTCGGCAATATCCACCACGAAAGCATTGATCCCGCTGCTCTCGGCGATCTTAAGATACGCATCCACCTCGCTGATGCGACGGCCGGCGATATAAAGCGCGCGGCACTCCGCAGGCATGTCATTTCCTTCAATAGGTCCCTTTTCGCGGGGGAAATAGTCCAGATCGGCACCGTTTCCGCCACCGTAAAGATCGCCTCTTGCGGCATGGGTAGCGTAGTGCCCCTTATCGTAGGGAGAAGCGGCCTGCTCCTCGCTGTCCGTCAGGTACCAAGGCAGAATATAGCCCTCCTTATCCCCCAACCGAACGCGGTAGGCGTGGACCTCGCCCTTTTCATCCAGTCTGTCAAAGCCTGTGATCTCCACGGCCTCGCCCTTTTTGGCCAAGGGAGCAAGAAGCCTGCCCTCCCCGTCCCGCAGGTTCACGGTGCTGCGCACGTACAGCGTGTGGGCAGGAACCACCTCGGCGGGATCGGACACCACGTCCGCCGCCCCGCCAAGATATACCCTCTCCCCCTCGGAAAGCAGCAGGAGGATCCCGTCCTCCTCACGCAGAAATTCCACCTCGGTTCCCCGCAGGACCGTGCCCGTGGGCTGGCCCTTGGCATCGAAATAATCCGCCTCGGGCAGAAGGGAGGCAATATAGCCCCTTTCGGGGATCTCCTGCGGCGCGGTCTCCACCGTGGCCAAGACGGGCTCGGCCGTGGTGGCGGAAGGCAGCGTTTCCGGCCCTGCGGCAGAGCTGCCGCAACCCCAAAGCAAAAGAGCGAGCGTCACGCACCACAAGACGGCCGCACCGCCTCGCACCGTCCTTTTCCAAGCTGTCATCGGGCTCACTCTCCTTTCGTCCTTTTTCTTCATTTTACCTTAAAATACGCCGTAATGCAACACTTTTCTCTTTTCCACTTCTTGACAAGGAAGAAAATCCCTCTTTGCCCGCAAATTCTTTGCCGCGGGGTCTTTACTTTGAGGGAAAAATGTATTAAAATAATATCAAATACGCAGGTTTTCCGTCGGCAAAGCGCCTCTTGCGCCCCCACGGAGGGTCGGCTTTTACAAGATAAAGGAGTACAAAACATGAAGATTTCATCGTTACAGGAACAGAGATACGCCTATCAGCCCAAGCTTCCCGCCATGCTGCGCGGCGGCGTGGCCGAGATCAGCGTCAAGGAAGGGGCTGACACCCAAAGCGTGGCCGATCAGGAGAAGATCCGCGCCCTGTTCCCCAATACCTACGGTAAGAAGGAGATCACCTTTGAAAAGGGTGTAAACACCTCCGAAAATAAGAAGCAGACCGTTGGCGTGATCCTTTCCGGCGGCCAGGCACCCGGCGGACATAACGTGATCTGCGGTCTGTACGATGCGCTGAAGGCTCAGAGCGCCGACAATCAGCTTTACGGCTTCAAGGGCGGCCCCAGCGGCCTCATTGAGGACGATTTCGTGATCTTCGACGACGCCTTTATCAACGCTTACCGCAACACGGGCGGCTTTGACATCATCGGCTCCGGCAGAACCAAGCTGGAGACCGAGGAGCAGTTCGCCATCGTGGAGAAGGTGTGCAAGTCCCACGGCATCACCGCGCTGGTCATCATCGGCGGTGACGACTCCAATACCAACGCCGCCGTGCTGGCAGAGTACTTTGCCGCAAAGCAGGCAGGCATTCAGGTGATCGGTTGCCCCAAGACCATCGACGGCGACCTGAAAAACGAGGATATCGAGTGCTCCTTCGGCTTCGATACCGCCACCAAGACCTACAGCGAGATCATCGGTAATATCGAAAGAGACGCCAAGAGCGCCAAGAAATATTGGCACTTTGTAAAGGTCATGGGTCGCTCCGCCTCCCACGTGGCTCTGGAATGCGCCCTGCAGACCCAGCCCAACGTATGCCTCATTTCCGAAGAGGTTGCCGCCAAGAAGATGTCTCTGGCCCAGATCACCGATATTCTGGCCTCCTCCGTGGCAGACCGTGCCGCTCAGGGCATGAACTACGGTGTGGCTCTCATCCCCGAGGGCGTGGTAGAATTCGTTCCCGAATTTTCCGTTCTGATCCACGAGATCAACGAGCTTCTGGCAGGCGCCCGTGCCGACCGGTTTAACGCCCTTCCCTCCTGGGAGGAAAAATACGCCTTCATTCAGCAGGGACTCACCGCCGAATCCATGGCCGTATTTGCCATCCTGCCTCAGGCCATTCAGCAGCAGCTGTTCCTGGAGAGAGATCCCCACGGCAACGTGCAGGTGTCCCTCATCGAGTCCGAAAAGCTCTTCTCCGCCATGGTGAAGGAGAATCTGGCCGCTCGCAAGGCACAGGGCACCTACAAGGGCAAATTCAGCCCTCTGCATCACTTCCTGGGCTACGAGGGCAGATGCGCCTTCCCCTCCAATTTTGACTCCGATTATTGCTATTCTCTGGGCTACAATGCCTTCATGCTCATCTCCTACGGCTACACCGGCTACCTTTCCAAGATCTCGAACCTTTCCGAGCCCGCGGAAAGCTGGGTAGCAGGCGGTATGCCCATCACCAAGATGATGAATATGGAAAGAAGACACGGCGAGGATAAGCCCGTCATCAAGAAGGCTCTGGTTGAGCTGGACGGCGCACCCTTCCGCTACTTTGCCGAGCGCCGTGAGGAATGGCGCACCAATACCTGCTACGTTTACCCCGGCGCCATCCAGTACTACGGCCCCGCCGAGGTCTGCGACGCCACCACCGTCACCCTCGCCCTGGAGCAAGGAAAATAACCCCTTTATAAAATTTTCTTGGGAGGAACTTTTTCGACAAAAAGTTCCTCCCAAACCCTCTTCAAAAACCTTTCCGTTTTATATTTTTAAAAGAAGCCTTTCCGGAATAAAGGCTTTTTTATAAAAAATAAATTAAAAACTTAAAAGTTTTTGGGAAAGGCTTGGAAAACCCTTTTTGCCTAAAAAGGGTTTTCCAAGAAATCATTCAATCAATTCCCTCTCCCAATCGATCGCACTCAAGAGTTTTTATTATCTTTTTTTTCAGGTAAGAGGCAGCCTTTTGCGTTGGAAAAAGGCAATTTTTATGTGGATCGCAGGTTTTGAAATTGCGTATTGCGTGTTTTGGGAAACTGTGATAGAATGGTAAAAAAATTGAAGGAGAAAGAGATGAGCGTTTTAAAAAGACTGATTTCTTTGATTCTTATTTTGATTTCATTCCTTTTGCCTTTGGCCTCCTGCAGTCAGGAAAAGAAGCCTGAGAAAAAAGAAACGAAAACGGCGGAAACCGTGACGGCGGAGGAAACGGTAAGCGAGGGCGAAAAAACTTTCGGCGATAGGCTTCGGGAAAGCATTGAGCCGGATCCCCTGTTTCCCGATCCCCCTCAGGACGATGAGGAATTCAACGTTCTTTTTATCGGTAACAGCTATAGCGTCTACTGGCCCGATGAGCTTTGCGGGCTTCTCAATGCGGCAGGGTATGAAAACGTGATGGCATGTAGTATCTACCACTCCGGCGCAACCTTTGAACAACATTGGACCTGGCATCAAAACAAAGAGACGGAAGAAACATTTTATATCTACCGCCCGGGAAAAGAGCGGAAAGTCTGGGAAGATGTTGTTTTGGATGAGTGCCTGAGCTATGCCAATTGGGATTTCATCTCTTTCCAA
>JAFQMA010000002.1 GCA_017414535.1 Clostridia bacterium
AGAAAAAAGAAAAGGAGAAAGAAAATGGATATTTTTGATTTGCTTTCCATGATCGGCGGTTTGTGTCTGTTCCTTTTTGGCATGAACGTCATGGGGTCCGCTCTTGAGAGAAGAGCGGGCGGGTCGCTGAAAACGATTTTAGGAAAACTGACCACGAACCCTGCGCTGGGTCTCATCACGGGTATGGGCGTTACTGCGGTGATCCAGAGCTCCTCCGCCACCACGGTCATGGTGGTGGGCTTCGTTAACTCGGGGCTCATGAGCCTGCGGCAGGCCATCAGCGTTATCATGGGTGCCAACATCGGTACCACCGTCACCGCATGGATCCTGTCCCTTTCGGGCATTTCCGGCGACAATATCTTCATTCAATTATTAAAGCCCACAAGCTTTACCCCCATCCTTGCTCTCATCGGCATTATTTTCTACATGTTCGGCAAGGATTCCAAAAAGAAGGATACGGCCATGATCCTTCTGGGCTTTGCCACCCTGATGTTCGGCATGGATGCCATGAGCGGCGCTGTGGCGGGACTCAAGGACAGCGAGGCCTTCCGCCAGCTGTTCATCCTCTTCCAGAATCCCATTCTGGGTGTGCTGGCAGGCGCGATCCTGACGGCCATCATTCAGTCCAGTTCTGCCTCCGTGGGTATTCTGCAGGCGCTGGCCGCAACGGGTCAGATCACGCTGGGAGCCGCCATTCCCATTATCATGGGTCAGAACATCGGCACCTGTATCACCGCCATTCTTTCCGCCATAGGCGCCACCAAAAACGCCAAACGGGCGGCCCTGGTGCATCTGTCCTTTAACGTGATCGGTACGGTGATCTTACTTGTGATCTTTATGATCCTAAAGGCGGCACTGGCACCTGCCATTCTTATGGAAAGCGCAAGCTTCATGAGTATTGCCGTAGCACACTCTGTCTTTAACGTGCTCTGCACCCTGATCCTGCTTCCCATGTCCCGTGTGCTGGAGAGACTTGCCATTCTGCTCATTCCCGAATCCAAGCTTCCCGAGGAAAAGACCGAGCTGGACGAGCGTTTGCTTGCCACGCCTGCCATCGCCTTGGCGCGTAGCCACACCATGGCCACCGAAATGGCGGGGATCGCTTTTGATACACTGAAGGGTGGCATGACCTGTTTGAAGGAATACAGCCCGGAAAAGGGTGAGCTCATTCGGGAGGGCGAAGAGCGCACCGACCGCTATGAGGACCTGCTCAGCACCTATCTTGTGAAGCTCAGCTATAAGAATCTGACCGAGGAGGAGGGCGGCGAGGTCACAAAGCTCTTAAAGATGATCGGTGACTTCGAGCGCATCTCCGACCACGGCGTGAACATTCTGGAAAGTGCCGAGGAGCTGAGACAGAAGGAGCTTTGCTTTACCCCTGCCGCCAGGGAGGAGCTGAGCGTCATCTGTGACGCCGTAACGGAGATCTGCGATCTGACGCTGGAGGCCTTCCTGAAGGATGATGTGTCACAGGCCGCCAAGGTGGAGGCACTGGAGCAGATCATCGACGACCTGAAGGAGACCCTGCGTACCCGCCACATCAAGCGCCTGCAGGCAGGCAACTGCTCCATCGAGGCGGGCTTTGTCTGGTCCGACCTTTTGACCAATATGGAGCGCATTTCCGACCACTGCTCCAACATTACGGGCTGTCTCTTGGAAATGAACCGTCCCGACCTGAACCTGCACGAGGTGCTCCGCGATTACCGCGCAAGCAGCGAGGAATATAAGGAAAGCCTTGCCGCATACGGTGAAAAATACGCCCTACCCTGCTAAAGCTTTAACGCCCTGCCCCGGCAGGGCGTTTTTTTGCGAAAAGAAAGAGGAAAGGTCTTTCTTTTTTCGGCACCTTGTGATAAAATAGATAAAATATATATTATAAAGGAGCATCCTATGAGAGCCGTTATTACCGTTGTAGGAAAGGACACCGTGGGAATTCTGGCAAAGGTTTCAAACCTTTGTGCCGAAAACGGTGCCAACATCATCGACGTGACCCAGACCGTTATGCAGGATCTGTTCTGCATGATCATGCTGTGTGAGACCGAAAAAATGAGCGCGGGCTTTTCCGAATTTGTGGATAAGGCCGAGGCACTGGGAAAGGACATGGGCTTGAGGATCCACGTCATGCACGAGGATATTTTCAATTCCATGCATCGCATCTGAGGTGAAGCTATGATCAATACCAAGGACATTTTGGAAACGGTGGCCATGATCCAGGACGAAAATCTGGATATCCGCACCGTTACCATGGGCATTTCCCTATTGGACTGCATCGATCCCGATATCGACCGTGCCTGCGAAAAGGTCTATGCCAAGATCTGCGAGAAGGCCAAGGATCTGGTGCCCGTTTGTGAGGAGATCGAAAAGACCTACGGCATTCCCATCATCAACAAGCGCATTGCCGTGACTCCCATCGCCATGCTGACGGCGGCCTGCAAGGGACAGGATCCCGTAAAATTCGCACTGACCCTGGAGAGGAGCGCTAGGACGGTGGGCGTCAACTTTATCGGCGGCTACAGCGCGCTGGTGCAGAAGGGCTTTGCCGCCGGCGACCGCGAGCTGATCGCCAGCATTCCCGAGGCGCTGAGCCAAACGGAGCACGTTTGTGCCTCTGTCAATATCGGCTCCACCAAGGCGGGCATCAATATGGATGCGGTGGCCATGATGGGCGGCGTCGTGCGCCGTGCCGCTGAGATCACCGCCGACCGTCAATGCATCGGTGCGGCAAAGCTTGTGGTATTTTGCAACGCCCCCGAGGATAACCCCTTCATGGCAGGCGCCTTCCACGGCGTAGGCGAGGCAGACACGGTCATTAACGTGGGCGTCTCCGGCCCCGGTGTGGTGCGCGCCGCCCTGGCAAAGCTCCCCAAGGATGCCCCCATCGATCAGGTGGCGGAGCTGGTGAAGAAGACCGCCTTCAAGATCACCCGTATGGGTCAGCTGGTAGCCAAGGAGGCCTCTGCTCGCTTGGGCATGAGCTTCGGCATCGTGGATCTTTCTCTGGCTCCCACCCCTGCGGTGGGCGACAGCGTTGCCCATATTTTAGAAGAAATGGGTCTGGAGCAATGCGGCTGCTGCGGCACAACCGCCTGTCTTGCCCTGTTGAACGACGCAGTGAAAAAGGGCGGCGTTATGGCCTCCGGTCATATCGGCGGTCTGTCCGGTGCCTTTATCCCCGTTACCGAGGATGCCGGCATGATCGACGCGGCCACGTGCGGCACCCTGATCATTGAAAAGCTGGAGGCCATGACTGCAGTCTGCTCCGTTGGTCTTGATATGATCAATATTCCCGGCGATACTCCTGCCGAGGTCATCAGTGCCATTATTGCGGACGAGGCCGCCATCGGCATGGTCAACTCCAAGACCACTGCCTGTCGCTTGATCCCCGCCATCGGCAAGACCGTGGGAGATACCCTCTCCTTCGGCGGACTGCTGGGCGAGGGCCCCGTTATGGCAGTAAACACAAAATCTCCCGCGATCTTTATTCATCGCGGCGGCAGACTGCCCGCTCCCATGCAGAGCTTGAAAAACTAAGATGCTGCAGCAGATCGTAAAAGAGATCACGGAAAGCCTCCCTTCCCTTGTCAAGGCGGTATTCAGCGCCCCCCGCGGCAGCGATCTGCCCCGCCGCATCGTACTGGAAAAGGGCGAAAAAATGGGAGAGTCCCTGTTTTTCGTAGAAGAAACGAGGGAAAACAAGGCCTTCCATCGGAATTTAACGGAGGACGAGGCACTTTCCTTTCTCAGAGAAACAGTAGAGGCGTGTGCTTTCCGCCAGATCAATCTCTTTACCTCAGAGAAAGAAATCGCCTTCCGCATTTCCAAAAAGGGTAAGGTCAGCCGCTCGGTAAATACCCTTTCGGTGCCCGTTACCGTGAAGGCCTCCCACAACAAGGAAAAGAACTATCTGATCCGCGAGGGCGAGGCCGTCCCCTTTTTGGTAGATCTCGGCGTTTTCACCCGCGAATACAAGGTAGTGCACGCAAAATACGATAAATTCCGTCAGATCAACCGCTTTATCGAGATCCTCGACCACGCCTTTTCCGATTTTGACAAGGACGAGGTGCGGGTCTTGGATTTTGGCTGCGGCAAATCCTATCTTACCTTTTTCGTCTATTATTACTTCTCCCACATCCGCAAAAAACGGGTGCACATCATCGGATACGATCTGAAGGCGGACGTGGTGGCGCACTGCAACGAGCTGGCGAAAAAATACGGCTATCACGGTCTTTCCTTCGTGGTGGCGGACGTAACGCGGGACACCCTGTCCTCCGATCCCATCGATTTCGTCATCAGCCTGCACGCCTGCGACGTGGCTACGGACTTCGCCTTAAATTTTGCTTTGGAGCGAGACGTTCCGTATATCTTCTCCGTTCCCTGCTGTCAGCACGAGATCGGACAGAAGATCGGCAAGGGTGAGGGCGATCTGGATCTGTTTTTGGAGCACGGTCTTTTCAAGGAAAGACTGTGCGCTTTGCTCACCGACGCCATGCGCACCAAGATCCTGGAGGCGGAGGGCTATCGAGTGGAGGTGCTGGAATTTGTGGATTTTGCTCACTCCCCCAAAAATATCATGCTCCGTGCCAAAAGAACGGGACATAAAAAGAAAAGCCTTGCTCCCCTTTTTGAACTGGAGGCGCGATACGGCTTTACCCAAACACTATTGCATTTAAGAGAGGAAAAGCAATGAGCGAACAGACGACTCGCCCCGAGGAGCTGGAGGGGGCCCTGGAGCTCCTTTCCGACAAGGCGGTTTACGTGGCGGGCGGCACCCTGTACGTGGTGGCCACCCCCATCGGGCGCATTGTGGACATTTCCGTCAGAGCCATGAAGGTGCTGGAGGGAGTGGATCTCATTGCCGCGGAGGATACCAGACGGTCCTACATTCTGCTGAACGTGCTGGGCATCCGCAAGGAGGTCATCTCCAATCAGAAATTCAACGAGCACCGCAAGACCGAGCTTTTTCTCTCCGCTCTGCGGGACGGCAAGAGCATTGCGGTCATCAGCGATGCAGGCACACCCTGCATTTCCGATCCCGGAAACGAGCTGATCCGCGCGGCCATTCGGGAGGGCTTTCCCGTAGTGCCCGTGCCCGGCGCCTGCGCCGCCGTGGGCGGTGTTTCCGCCTCGGGCTTTGACCTGACAAGCTTTCTCTTCTGCGGCTTTTTCCCCAAGGAAAATACCGAGCGCAAGGAGGAGCTTCTGCGGCTGAAAAGCGGCGTGACCCGCACCTTTATTTATTACGAATCCCCCAAGCGCATCCTTAAGACCGTAAGCTTTCTGGCAGAGAAGCTGCCCGACGCCGCTCTTTGCCTTTGCAACGATCTGACCAAGACCCACGAGCGCTTTTACCGCGGCACCCCCGCCGAGGTCTCAGCCGAGCTCGAGGCCAATCCCAACGCGGAGAAGGGTGAATTTACTCTGATCATCGAAATGCCTCCCAAGGTAGCGGAGCCTCCCAAGGAAGAGAAGCCCTCCTCCCCCGAGGCCGCACTGGTGGAAGCTATGTTGGCAGGTGCAGAAACCCTGAGGGATGCCATGGAGGCCATTCTGGCCAAGGAGGACGCTCCTTTCAAGAAAAACGAGCTGAAGCAAGCCTCCATTCGGTTAAAAGCCCTCTTCGCACCCGAGGAATAGGCCATGACGGCAAAAAAGATAGGCAAGGTCGCCCTTTGGGCGCTTGCGGCATTGCTTTTTACGGTGCTGTGCTACGTGGCGTACGTGCTCCTCAGCTATGACCGCATTCCCGATAACACCGTCCTTGAGCCGCAAAACACGGGGAAGGACGAGGCCATCCGCCTGAACGTGCCATACCGTGCCGTGACCCAAAACGTTGGCTTCGGCGCCTACACGGCGGATTTCACCTTTTTCATGGACGGCGGCAAGGAGAGCCGCGCCGAAAGCCGCGAGAGCGTGCTTTCCTGCATCCATGCGGCGGCAGACAAGGCGGAGGGCCTTGATGCCGATTTCATCCTCTTTCAGGAGGTGGATTTTGATTCCACCCGCAGCTTTCACGTAGACCAGCGGGCTCTGCTGCAGGAGAGATTTACCCCTTACAGCAGTACCTTTGCAGTCAACTATCATTCGGCCTATCTCATGTATCCGCTCCTTGAGCCTCACGGAGCCTCCAACAGCGGCCTTTTGACCCTGAGCCGCTATAACGCCAGCTCTGCCCTGCGGCGCAGTCTTCCCATTTCCACGAGCCTTTCCAAGCTTTTGGATCTGGATCGCTGTTATTCGGTGACCCGTTACCCCGTGGAAAACGGCAAGGAGCTGGTGATCTATAACGTGCATCTTTCCGCCTACGGCGGCAGTGACAAGATCCGCACCGCCCAGATGACCATGCTTTTCGAGGATATGAAGGCAGAATACGAAAAGGGCAATTACTGCGTGTGCGGCGGCGATTTCAACCACGATTTTACGGGGGATTCCACCCAAAGGCTCAACGGCGGCACCACCGTGGATTTCGGTTGGGCGCAGCCCTTCCCCGCCGAGCTTCTGCCCGCGGGCATCCGCCGCTGTACGGATTACGATACCCTCTCCCCCACCTGTCGCAACTGCGATATTCCCTACGAAAAGGGAAATTTTACCATTATTGTGGACGGCTTTTTGGTCAGTGAAAACGTAGCGGTCAAGACCGTGGAGAATATCTCCTGCGATTTTGCCTTTTCCGACCACAATCCCGTAGTTTTGGAATTTATCTGCAAGTAAAAAGGAAGCACCGAGCGGCGCTTCCTTTTATTTTTTTCGGCGTAAAAAAAGGAAGCGATGCCGCTTCCTTTATCTTTTACCAAGCGGTCCAGCCGCCGTCCACCACGATATTGGTGCCCGTCATAAAGCTTCCCGCATCGCTTGCCAGAAGCAAGACGGCGCCTGCCATTTCATGGCTTTTTCCGATGCGACCCAGCATGGTCTTATCCGCCAGCTTTCGGTTGAACTCCTTTTCCTTCTGATTGTTGGGGTTGGGAAAAGGTCCGGGAGTAACGCAGTTTACCCGAATTCCGTAGGGCGCCGTGTGGCAAGCCGCATAACGCGTCAGCTGCTCCACACCCGCCTTTCCCACGCCGTAGTTGGGGGGCTGACGCTGAGGACTGTCGCCGTAAATGCGAAGATCGGGAGAAACAAGACCGTACATGGAGCAGTAATTGATAATAGATCCACCCTTTTCCTTCATAAAGGGAATACATTCGCGAAGGGACATAAATACACAGTCCAGAGAACCGCAGATGCCCGCAGACCATACCTCGTCAGACATAAATTCCATATTGCTCCCCGCGCCGGCACCGCAGGTAAAGCAGGCGCAGTTGACGACCACGTCGATGCGACCGTAGCGTTCGTAAACGGTCTGATACAAATTGCGAAAGGATTCGCTTTTGGAAATGTCGCAATAAACGAACAGATCGCCCGCAGACTTCTCTGTCTCCTCCCAGCGAGTTTCAGTCTCGCAAATGTCCGCCACCACTACCGTGGCTCCGAAATCCTTTAGGATCTTCACATTTTCCCGACCAAGATAGCCCGTGCCGCCCGTAACGATACACACCTTACCGGTCATGTCGAAAAGCTTTTTGTAATCCATTTTCCTTCCCTCTCCTTTGGTTTTTCTCATTTTATGAGAGAGACGGCCTTCCGTCAATCTGTTGGCTCGCCCATTTTTCAAGATCCCGTCCGTTTCTCAATACTCTATGAAATCTGTTTATTTTTGCAAGCCATTTTCGTCCTCTTTGCGTCCGAAAATCAAAACATTTCAAAAGAAAGATTTGACTTTCAGAACAAACGAAGGCATAATACTGTTGAGGTGATCCTATGCAGATTTATGAGGTCAGCTTTCACGCGGGGCAGATCGCAGGCACACTGATAGGCCTGTGCGTGGAGGATTCGAGGCCAAACGAAACGGATAATTATTATCAGCACCGTCACCCCCATTACGAGCTCCACTGGGTATCAAAAGGCTCCTGCCGTATTGCATTTGAAAAGAAAACGCAGGCTTTGAAGGAAAAAGAGATGATCTTGATCCCGCCGGGCTGTTTTCACCGCATTTTTTCTCTTTCCCACGATTTTTCACACATGACCGTAAGCCTCGATCTTTTTTCTCCCGAACGTGCCGCCGAGCTTCCGCCCGGCGCCGCCTTTCACAAAAAGCTCCCCACGGAGGAGCCGATGCTCCTCCCCGTAACGGAAGAAGCAGAAAGGGAGCTGCAGACTATGAAAGCCATTTGCACGGCAAAGCAAAGCGAACCCATGAAAAAGGAGCGGCTCTGTGCTCATTGCCTTCTCCTTCTTACCACCTTGACAAAGGAATCGGTAAAAGAGGACTACGGAGCAGGGGCTTTTGAGCGATTCGGTAAGCAAAAGGACCTGATCGACGTGTTCTTTGCCCGTCGCTTTTCCTCCGACAGCTCCATGGAAGATCTGGCACGCGAGCTCAGCATCAGCACCAGACAGCTTCACCGAATTTTAAAAAAGGAATACGGCATGAACTATCGGGAAATGATGAGCGAAAGCCGCATCAAGATCGCCACGGATCTCCTTGTCAATACCAATCGAAGCGTGGCGGATATTGCGGATCTTTTGGGCTACAGCAGTGCCGCTAATTTTTCCGCCTTTATGAAAAGAAGCTCCGGCAAAACCCCCTCGGACATCCGACGGATGGGAAGAAAATGATCCGCACAAAAAAAGAAGCACCGTTCGGTGCTTCTTTTCGTTTGATTACTTCTTTTCGTTCTTTGCCTTGACCTGAGCCTGAACGGAAATGGGAAGGCCCCACAGGTTGATAAAACCGGTGGCATCTGCCTGGTTGTAGACGTTGTCCTCCTCGAAGGTGGCGATCTCCTCGGAATAGAGGGACCAATCGCTCCAAGCGCCTGCCTTGATCATGTTGCCCTTGTAGAGCTTGATGCGGACCTTACCGGTCACGTGCTCCTGGGTCTTGGTAACGAAGGCGGAGAGAGCCTCACGCAGGGGGGTGTACCACTGGCCGTTGTAGAGCAGCTCGCCGAAGGTGATGGAAAGCTCATCCTTCTTGTGCTTGGTCTGCTTGTCGAGGCAGAGGCTTTCCAGATAGTTGTGAGCAAAGTACAGGATGGCTCCGCCGGGGGTCTCGTACACGCCGCGGCACTTCATACCCACAAGACGGTTCTCCACGATATCCAGAAGGCCGATGCCGTTGGCTCCGCCGATGACGTTGAGCTTCAGGATGATCTCCTTGGCGCTCATCTTCTCACCGTTGAGGGCAACGGGGTGACCTGCCTCATACTCCAGCTCCACGTAGGTGGGAGCGTCGGGAGCCTGCATGGGAGAGATGCCCATTTCAAGGAAGCCGGGCTTATCGTACAGAGGCTCGTTACCGGTATCCTCCAGATCCAGACCCTCGTGAGACAGATGCCACATGTTCTTATCCTTGGAATAATTGGTCTCGCGGTTGATCTTCAGGGGAACGTTGTGAGCCTCGGCATAGGCGATCTCCTCCTCGCGGCTCTTGATATCCCACTCACGCCAGGGAGCGATAATGGCAAGCCGGGGAGCGAAGGCCTTGATGGCAAGCTCGAAGCGAACCTGATCGTTGCCCTTACCGGTGCAGCCGTGTGCGATGGCATCGGCGTTTTCCTTCAAAGCGATCTCGCAAAGGCGCTTTGCAATGATGGGACGGGCAAGAGCGGTACCCATGAGATACTCCTCATACTTGGCACCGGCCTGCACGGTGGGGATGACCATTTCTTCTACGAATTCCTCGGTCAGATCCTCAATATAGATCTTGGAGGCACCGGTCTTGATGGCCTTTTCCTCCAGGCCGTCCAGCTCGTCTGCCTGACCGACGTTAGCGGCAACGCAGATGATTTCGGGATCGTTATAATTTTCCTTCAGCCACGGAATGATGATGGAAGTATCCAGGCCGCCGGAATAAGCCAAAACGATTTTTTTGATGTCACTTTTTTTCATAGTAAAATCCTCCTTGGGACGCTTCGTCCCTCAACATGCCCCTATCTTATCACAGCCCTTGGAAAAATGCAATACCCATTTTGCATTTTCGTGAAAATAAATCGTGAAAAATTCATGAATAACCGAATAAATGCGAATTTTATTCAATAAATATTGAATATAACAGAATAAAATTCAAATCTATTCTTTCGACCTGGCGAAAGCGGTCGGAGAGTATGCGAACGGGAGGCTTTTTAAAGTTTTTTGTGAATAAATGTTGACAATTCTATGAATATGTAATATAATAAGTCAAACTATTTTTAGGAGGACATAACCATGGCTTTTTGTAAAAAATGCGGCAGCCCCCTGGACGAAAGTGCAGGCTTCTGCAACAACTGCGGTACTCCCGTGAAGGCTTCCACCTGGGACGGCACGGTGCTTGACACCTTTGTAAATTCTCTCATCGCCAGCCTGATCATTACCTTCACCTGCGGCATCGCTGCTCCTTGGGCGATCTGCTATATGATGAAATTTATCATCGGTCACTTCGTGGTCGACGGCAAGCGTCTCCGCTTCGAAGGCAACGGCGCCCAGCTGTTCGGCAACTGGATCAAGTGGTTTCTGCTGATGGTCGTTACCTGCGGCATCTACAGCTTCTGGGTAGCTCCCAGACTGTATCAGTGGGTTGCAAGCCACACCCATTCCGAGGGCTAAACCATAGGGCGGCACGGCTTCGTGCCGCCTTCCTTTTTCCTATGAACAAAGAACAAAAAACGAGGCTTTCTTCCCTCCTGAAAAAAACGGGGCTCGTCCTTGGGATCGGGCTTGGCTACGCCGCCTTTGTCATGCTGACGGGTTGGGGCATCCCCTGCCTTTTCCACGAGTTGACGGGACTTCTCTGCCCCGGCTGCGGCATTTCCCGTATGTTTTTATCCCTCCTGAGAGGAGACCTGATCCTTGCCGCCCGCTACAACCTTTTGGTGCTGGCTCTGTTGCCCTTCGGCGCCGCTCTGTTTCTCTACCGTTCCTTTTTATACGTTCGCCAAGGAGAAACACCCATGCGCACCTGGGAAAAGATCTTCTACTGCATTGCCTTTCTGCTGTGTGCGGCCTTTACCTATTTAAGAAATGCGGATCTGATTCCCTTTTTGATGCTACCGTAAAAAAAGTCGCCTGTAAACCAAGCGACTTTTTTTCTTTTTATCCGATCTTGTAACCCTCTTTTTCAATGACCTCAAAGAGTACGCGATCCTCCACCTCTTCATTGAGCAGGATCTGCACCTTACCCGTTTGATGGGAGGGGGTAGCCTCCTTCACCTGAGGCAGGGCCTCCAACGCTTTTTTTACGTGTGCCTCGCAGTGAGGACACATCATACCCGTGACGGAAATGATCTTTTCCATGGTCTTCTCCTTTACTTTCTTTTTATTCTTTTTTATCTCCCAGGAATGGAAGGATAAACGCAGTGCATTGGTCACCACCACGAAGCTGGAAAGGCTCATGGCGGCGGCACCGAACATGGGGGAAAGGCTCCAGCCCAAAAGGGGCGTAAAGACCCCTGCCGCCAGCGGAATGCCGACGATATTGTAGCAGAGCGCCCAAAAGAGGTTTTGCTTGATATTGCGCAGGGTCGCACGGGACAGCGCCATCAGACGGGGTACGGACACAAGGCTTTCCGTCATAACCACCACCTCTGCCGCATCCACGGCGATATCCACACCGCCGCCAACGGCAATGCCCACGGTGGCGGCCGTCAAAGCGGGAGCATCGTTGATGCCGTCTCCCACCATGCAAACGCCGCCCTCGGCACGGTAGCCATCAAGAAGGGCCGCCTTTTCCTCGGGCAATACTCCTGCGTGGACTCGGTCGATCCCCAAGGGCTCGGCAACGGCACGGGCGGCGGCAGGAGAATCTCCGCTGATCATGATCACCTGAACACCCATGTCCTTCAACTCAGCTACGGCCTCGGCCGCATCCTCCTTGGCATGATCCTGCAGAGCAATAAGCCCCACGGCCTCGCCATCCAGTGCAAAATACACCACGGTCCTTCCCTCGGCCGCAAGGCTCTCCCCTTTATCCGTTAAGGCGGGAGGCAAGGGACAGAACTCCTCCAAAAGGGCGCGCTTTCCGCCTGCGGCAGGCTTGCCCTCAAAGCGGGCGGTAATGCCGAAGCCCGCGCGGGTCACGTGATCCTCTGCCTCGGGAAATTCGATGCCGCGTGCCCTCGCCTCCTCCGTAATGGCCAAGGCTATGGGATGCAGGCTCTTTTCCTCCAGCGCGGCGGCCAGGCGAAAAAGCTCCGTCTCTTCTCTTCCCTCGGCGGGACAGAGCGAGCTTACCTTCATTTTACCCGTAGTCAGGGTTCCCGTTTTATCAAAGGCCACGGTGCGGGCCCGTCCTACCTCCTCCAGGGCGGTAGCACTTTTAAAGAGAACGCCTCGCTCGGCGGCATAGGTAGTACCCACCAGAATAGACACGGGGGTGGCAAGACCCAAGGCGCAGGGACAGCTGACCACCAAAACGGTCACGCCGCGGGTGACGGCTACGGCCAAGGGCGCATCCAAAAGCAGGTGCACCAGCGCCGTCAGGAGAGCAATCCCCATGACCGTGGGCACGAAAATGCGGGAAACGCGGTCACCCAGTCGTGAAATGGGTGCCTTAGAGGCGGCGGAGCGGGTGACGGCATCGATAATGCGGCTGAGCGCCGTTTCGTTTTTGGGCTTCGTAACACGGAACAAAAGCTTTCCCGTCAAGGATACGGTACCGGCATAGACCGTCTCTCCTGCCGCCTTATCCACGGGAACGCTCTCTCCCGTCAGGGCGGATTCATCGGCGGCGCCCTCACCCTCCGTAACGGTGCCGTCGGCGGGGAAGCGTTCCCCTGCGTAGACAGCGCAGAGATCGTCGATCCTCAGGGCATCGGCGGGAACGGTAAGCTCCTCCCCCTCCCTCACCACGCGAGCGGTGGCAGGAGCCAGAGCCTCCAGCCCCTTCAGGGCGGAGGTGCTTTTTCCCTTGGCGTGAGCCTCCAGCATTTTGCCAATGGTAATAAACACCAAAATCATGGCGGCGGATTCGAAATAGAAGTCGTGGAGGAGCTCGTGCATCTCTTCCGCGGGCTTGAACGGCATCAGGCAGAGGCAGACAAGGCTATACAGATAGGAAACGCCCGAGCCCATGGCCACCAGCGTATCCATATTGGCGCCGCCGTGAAAAAGGGCGCGAAAGCCGCCGATAAAAAAGCGGCGATGCAGGATCAGTACGGCCGTGCTGAGAAGCCACTGACAGATGCCGTTCACAAGAGGCGGGATCGCCCTCATAAAGGAAAGGCCAAGCATAGGTCCCATGGAAAAGCACATAAGAACGGCCAGGATCACAAGAGACAGAATAAAGGGGAGCTTCAGTCCTCTTTCTTTTTTCTCCTCGGTCTTCGGGGCCTCTGCCTCCGGAAGGATACCGTAGCCCGCGCGAGTGACGGCCTCCATGAGCTCCTTTTCGTCAAAATCGCCTTGCACCGTAAGTCCCCCCGTCAATAGGCTGACGGCGGCACCGTTCACCCCCGCCACGGAGGCGGCGGCACGCTCCACGCGCGCACTGCAGGCACTGCAGGTCATACCGTTGACACGAAAATACATTTCTTTCATTTCATCATTCCTCTCAAGGTCTGCACCAGCTCCTCGGCGGCCTCGGTCTTACCCTCGGCAAGATCGTGGCAAACACAGGTGCGGATATGCTCCTCCAAAAGAGAGCGGGAAAAGGAAGCGAGGCTGGCGCGGGCGGCCGAGGCCTGGGTGAGGATATCGGGGCAATAGGCCTCCTCCTCCACCATATTGGCTAGACCGCGGATCTGCCCCTCGATGCGGTGCAGATGGGAAAGAAGCCGTGCCGTTTCCTCGGGACTGCGCTTCTTTTTTCTTTTACAGTGACATATTTTTTCCATTGTTCCTCCTATACCCCCACGGGGTATTTATATTGTACAAAAAAATCGGGAGACTGTCAAGCCTCCCGACAAGATCAAAGGATCGTTTCCATGCCCACCTTCTGGGGGCGAAGTCCCATTTTTTCATAAAAGGCCATGGCGCTCCCGTTACAGGCCCACACGTTGAGGGTCACGTTGAAGCAAGCGCTCCTTCGGGCAAAATCCACAACGTAGCGATAGAGGGCAGAGCCCACGCCCTTACCGCGGGTGCAGGCATCCACGCAAAGATCGTCGATATACAGGCTTTTGTGATCGCACAAAACGGGGTTGTCCTTCTTTTCCTCAAAGATGCAGAAGGCGTAGCCCAAAAGCTCCCCCTCCTCCACGGCAACGAATACGGGACGGGCATCGTCCTCAAAGATCTCAAAAAGCTCCTCATCGTTATATTTCTTTCCTGCGGCGCGGAACAGATCGGGTCTGCCCTCGTGATGCACGCGAAGCACCTGCTCCAGGAGTCTGTTGACCCCTGCCAGATCCTCTTTTTTTGCTCTGCGAATCTCCATTTTTTCCTCCTTATCGGTAAAGGCGCACCCGAATGCGACTCTTTCCGCTACGGGTACTGCCCGACTCCTCATCAAAATAAAAGCGGCCGTGTCCGCGCACGCTGACCCGCTCCCCCTCCTTCACAAAATAGGAGGCAGAGGTCTCCGTGCGGCCGAAGATGGTGACCCTTTCGTTTTCCACCAAGGCCTTGGCATCACTGCGGGACAGATCGAACACGGCGCCAATCACCGCATCCAGCCGCAAAGAGGCACAGACCAGCACCTTTTCCTCCAGGCAGACCCCCGCTCCCTCGGGCAGGGAGGGAACGGTCCTCACCGTCACGTCCGTATGGCGCACGCGGTGGAGATTTTCCTCAACAAAGGGGGCAATGCTGTCCAAAACGAACTGATAGCCCACGTTTTCATGGAGGATCAGGTCCCCCAGCGTATCGCGGCAGATGCCGAGATTCATCAAAGCGCCGAGGAGATCGCGATGGGTGAGGCTATCCGCATATTTTTGCATTTTGGGACGGATCTCCAAAAGGAGGATGGGCGCTTCGTAGGGGTAGCCCAGCTGCTCCTCCTCCCCGAACACGGCGAGCCTTCGCTCCGCCTCCTCAAAGCCGCCCACAAAGCGGGGCTTTAATGGCAAGGGCAGGCGGGACAGAGCGGTCTGCTCCCCCTCGGTGAGAAAGCGGGTCTCCGTATAAATGCCGTAGGAGGCCGCGCGCTCGGACAAGTCCCGCGCACGCTTTTCCGTTTCCTTCTCCATACCGTCACCTCCTGTGGTTCTGTTCTGTTTATTATAGCAATCACCTCTGTTCCCCGTCAAGAAAAAACTTGACAAATATTGTGTTCTCCTCCATAATAAATAAGAAGAGAAAATGCAAAAAAAGGAGCCCTCATGATCCGTCCCCTCTCCCCTGTCGACCGCGAATTTTACCTTGCCATGACCGAGAACTTTTACGGCAGTGATGCCGTCATCGCCCCCATTCCCAAGGAATATGCGGAACGCACCTTTGCCCTTTTAATGGAGGGTAGCCCCTACGCCGAGGGCTACGTTCTGGAGCAGGACGGCAAGCGGGCAGGCTATGCACTCCTTGCCAAGACCTGGAGCCAGGAGGCGGGAGGGCTGACCGTTTGGCTGGAGGAGCTTTACGTTGTTCCCGAAGCAAGAGGCTGCGGGCTGGGCAAGGAATTTCTCCGTTTTTTGGAACAGAAATACGAGGGCACTGCCCGCCGCTTCCGCCTGGAGGTGGAGGAGGAAAACGAGGGTGCGGTGCGTCTTTACAAGGCCTTCGGCTTTGAATTTTTTCCATACGATCAAATGAAAAAGGAGCTGTAAGATCATGAAAAGGATCCTTGCCCTGCTTTTGGCCTGCATTACCCTTTTATCCTTAGCAAGCTGCGGCGGCGAAAGCCTTGCCGAGCCCACCGAGACGGTGGAGACACAGGAGACCGCTGGCAGCAAAAAGCCCGCCGTCGATACTGAGCCTGAGATGCCCCCCTTTACCTACGTGCCCGATTTTGACCCCAATGCACCCGCAAAAAAGATCCTCTTCTTGGGCGGGTCCATCACCTGCGGTGCCGGTGTCAGCGATTACAAATACGCCTGGGCCTGCCGCACCTTCGATGCCATCGGAGAAAAGCTTTTCGGCCCCAACGTTGAAATGCTCAACGCCGCCATTTCCGGCACGGGCAGCCTGCTCGCCGCCTTTCGGTTGGAGGAGCACGTGCTGAAATTCTGTCCCGACATGGTATTCATTGAATTTGCCGTCAACGACATTACCATGGCAAAGACAAATCCCGAGCTTGTTGTCTCCGCGCTGGACTACATCGTGCGCGCCCTCAAGCAGGCCAACCCCAACGTGGCTGTCACCTTCGTTTACACCACCCAGTCCGACGGACAGAATGCCTCCAAGGTGCACGGCAGAGTAGCCTCTCATTACGGCATTCCCGAGATCGATCTGCGGGAGCCTCTGGTCTCCAAGATCGCCAAGAACGAGGCCACCTGGGAGCAGTATTTGAAGGACGGCGCTCATCCCAACAGCTACGGACACAAATTCTATGCAGACCTTGTGACCCGAGCCGTGCTGTCCGATCCGGAGCGCTTCCTTGCCCCCGTCAAGGAGGCCGATTCCATTGCCTCCATCAAGCTTGACAGCCCCCACATCGAATACGCCAAGGACATGGCAGGACTTAATATGAACGGTTTTTCCATTCAGGACGCCAAGGATAAGGAAAAAACCCTGGACGAAATGGAGATCGATCAGGCCGCCGTCAGTGATACCGTGGGCTCTACCATTACCTACGAATTCGAAGGAAACACCTTTGCCGTTTACCACCGCATCGATGCCAACGGCGGCGCCTTCAGCGTTGCCATTGACGGGAAAACGCTGGGCACGGCAAGCTGTCAGAACTCGGGCTCCAACTCCTATCTCTCCCGCTTTTACAAGACGGGCCTCGGTGAAGGAAAGCATACCGTCACCATCACCGTCACACAAGCTGAACCGGGTAAAAAAGAAGTTGCCATTGCCGGATTCTGTGTTGCATAAGTAAACAAGCATTTTACAAAAAAGCAAAACCTGCTATATTAAGAAAGGAACCCGATCATGAAAAGAATCCTCTCTCTGCTTTTGGCCTGCATCACACTGCTTTCTCTGGTAAGCTGTGCAGGCGCCCCCGCATCTCCTACCTCGACTCAAGAAGCACCCGCACCCGAGACAACTCCCGAGACCGCATCCCCCGGTAATTCCGCCCACAGCTACGATCCCAATTCCAAGGGCAAGAAGATCCTCTTTTTAGGCGGCTCCATTACCTGCGGCGGCGGTGCCTCCGCTTACGACAACGGCTGGGCCTGCCTTGCCTTTGACGGCATCGGCAAGGAGCTCTACGGTGAGGACGTGCAGATGATCAATTCCTCCATTTCCGGCACGGGCAGCCTCGTTGCCGCCTACCGTTTGGAGGAGCACGTTTTGAAATTCTGCCCCGATCTGGTATTTGTGGAATTTGCCGTAAACGATAACTCCATGGCAAAATCCAGCGCTCAGCTGGTCATTTCCTCTATGGACTACATCGTACGCTCCCTGGTGGAGGTCAATCCCAACGTTGCCATTACCTTCGTTTACACCACCCAGTCCGACGGACAAAACGCCTCCGAGGCTCACCACAAGGTGGCAGAGCGCCACGGTATTCCCGAAATTGACCTGCGCGCACCCATGATGGCGCAGATCAGCCAAGGCCATGCTTGGGAGGAATACCTGAAGGACGGCGCCCACCCTAACGATAACGGACACAAGTTCTACGCCGATCAGGTGATCGCCGCCGTTCTGGCCGATCCCGAGCGCTACAAGGCCCCCGTGACTCTCGGCAAGGCCATCGGTCTTGTGAAATTCAACGATCCCCACATTGAATACGTAGAGAATATTGCCGATCTGCAGTTGAATAACTTCACCATTCAGGACGCCAACGACAAGGAAAAGGCCCTGCCCGAGCTGGTAGTAAAGAAGGCAGCCGTCAGCGAGTCCGTCGGTGCCACCCTTAACTATGAATTTGAAGGCAATAACTTTGCCATTTACCACCGTATCAGCGAAAACGGCGGTGCCTTCAGCGTTTATATTGACGGAAAGCTCATCGCCAACGTCAACTGCTATAACGCAGGCTCCGATTCTTACCTTGCCCGTTTTTACAGAAGCGGCATCGGCTCCGGCAAGCACACCGTGACCATCACCGTCACCGATGCGGAACCGAGTAAGAAGAACGTAGCCATCGCAGGCTTCTGCGTGGGCTGATCCAAAAAGAAAGAAAACGGAAAAAAGAGCCGCGACCTATTGCATTTTTTCATCGGCTGTGTTATAATAGCTCGGTCGATGCTAGTGTAGCTCAGTTGGTAGAGCAGCTGATTCGTAATCAGCAGGTCGCGTGTTCAAGTCACGTCACTAGCTCCAAAAAATAGCACTTGCGATAGCAAGTGCTATTTTTATCCAATCCGAAGGATTGGCATGGCATCACCCGCAAGGGTGTATGGAATCAGTCGCTTTGCGATTGTATGGCATCACGCATCAGCGTGCATTTTCCTTCGGATTGATTCCATACCACCTACGGTGGATTCCATCCAACACTTCGTGTTGATTCCATGCAAGGCTTCGCCTTGATTGGGAACGAAAGAATCAAGCGATGAGTACAAATTATCTTTTGAAATACTCGGAAGATCTTGCAACGGGCCTTGAGGAATTGTGTAAATCCCTCAATGATAGAAGAGGGAATTCCAATACGCTTTTTCAGTTAAAGAAATCTTCTTCCAGTGTTTTTGCCAATATTTCCGAAGCACAATACCCTCAAAGCCTTCCTGATATGCTTTCTAAATTTGAGATTGCCCGCAAGGGTGTATGGAATCAGTCGCACGGCGACTGTATGGCATCACGCGTCAGCGTGTATATCCTTTACAAGGACTTCTTCGGAAGTCCTTTTTTATTTTGCAAAAAAATACTTGACAAATAATAAGGATGGATGTATTATTGTGATAGTACAATGATACAAGAAAGGAGGAGCTTTATGGCTTGGAGCTTTCACAGAAATACACCCGTTTATCTGCAGATCGCTCAAAGACTGAAGAATGAAATCCTGCGGGGCACCTATCCCCCGGGCAGTCAGATCCCCACGGTGCGAGCCTTGGCGGTGGAGGCGGCAGTCAATCCCAACACCGTTCAGCACGCCTTTGCGGCGCTGGAGGCGGAGGGACTTCTATGCAGTCCCGGAACCCAGGGGCGATTCGTTACGGAGGATGAGGCAGTGCTGGCCAAGTGCAAGCACGAGAGCCTGACTCACTTAACACAGGAACTGATCCGCATGGCGGGCGAGATCTCCGTATCCAAGGAGGAACTGATCCATTTGATCGAGGAGGCAGACGTATGATCCTACAATGCAACAATCTATTTAAAGCCTATAAAAAGAACGTTTTCGTTATAAACAATCTGAATCTGACCCTGCCCAAGGGGCGCATCATCGGCCTTCTTGGCCCCAACGGTTGCGGAAAATCCACTCTCATTAAGATGATTGCCGGCGTGCTTCAGCCCACCAAGGGCAGTATTTTGGTGGACGGCAAGGAGGTCGGTCACCAATCTAAGGCTGTGGTCTCTTATCTTCCCGAACGGCCCTATTTTGATCCTGCCATGAAAGTATCGGAGCTACTTCGATATTTTGAAGAGTTTTACGAGGATTTCGACCGCGAGCGCGCCAATCGGCTCCTGCGGGATCTGAGCATCGATCCCGAGGCTAAGCTCAAGATCCTTTCCAAGGGCACCAAGGAAAAGGTTCAGCTGATCCTGGTCATGAGCCGCAAGGCCAAGCTCTATCTTTTGGACGAGCCCATTGCAGGCGTTGACCCCGCCGCCAGAGAATACATCCTCAGCACCATCGTTTCCAATTACGATTCCGAGGCCACCATTCTCATCACCACCCATCTGATCACAGACGTGGAGCAGGTACTGGATGAATTTATCTTCTTCTCCTGGGGCGGCAGAGTGCTGAAAAGCGGCAATGCCGACGAGGAGCGCACCCGCTCCGGTATGAGTCTGGACGAGTTGTTTAAGGAGGTGTACAGATGTTCGCAAAGCTTTTAAAATACGATCTGAAGAGCGTTTTGCGCTATTGGTGGGTCGCCGCCGTATCCAGCGTGGGACTGACGGTGCTGGCCTGCCTTTGCGGCAAGATCCTTGCCGTAGAATACACCGCCATGGAGCTGTTTCAGACGCTGGCAGCCATTGCTATGGTCTTCTTTATTCTGGGTATTTTTCTGTTCCCCGTGCTGAATACGGTACTGGTCTACATGCGCTTTTACAAGAACTTCTTTACGGATGAAGGATACCTTACCTTTACTCTTCCCGTCACCACGGCTCAGCTTCTGAGCTCCAAGCTCCTTTGCTCCTTCATTTTCGGTGCGGCCACCGTTTTCGTCCTGATTTTTGACTGCTCTCTGGCCATGGCCATCATTATCCCCGAGGAGTTTTTCAGTCTTGATAACTGGAAGATGCTCTTTGAGTCCTTTCATATGCTCATTACGGAAACCTTCGGCTACGGTTGGTTTACCGTGTTTTCTCTTGAGAGCCTGCTGATCCTCATTCCGTCGACGCTGTATGCCTCGCTGTTTTTCATGCTTTGCCTGACCTTGGCCTTTATGCGGGCCAAAAAGCACCGCGTGTTGGCGGCGGTGGCCATTTACTACGTGATCAATATGGCCCTCTCCTTCGTATCCAGCTTTCTCATGCTGGACGGGACTTGGCTTGAAGTGCTGAATCGCTTCTGCGGGGACGTGCCGGATTCCGTCAGCTACTTAAATCTCTCTATGTTCCTGCTCATCGCAATAGCGCTGACCGTTCTTGCGACGGCGGTGCTCTACACGATCCTGCACCGAATGTTAGAGAAAAAGCTCAATTTGGATTAAGGAGGAAGTGACATGAAAAAAATTCTTTATCTCTCGCTGGCACTGCTGCTTCTGCTGAGTGCTACCCTCCTGCCTACCCCCGTTTCCGCCAAAGAGGACTCTGTTCCCGGAGCAAACGATACCGTTACGGTCTACGGTGATTGGGAATACGCCGTGCGCGATGGCTATACCTACCGTGTGTTCCGCGATAAGAGCGTATTCACTACCCCAAACGCACCCATCGACTACTTCGACGTCGATTTTGCAGATTCCAACGTTGCCTCCCTGTATCGCTCTGTGGTGATCAACGCTTATGCAAGGGACTACAACGTCTTGGAAGCCTACGTCACAGATGTCAATCGGAAAGGCGAAACGCTGTATCTCGTTCTGGAGGGATCGGGAAGCATTTCCTTCTTCACGGAAGGCACGGCCCATTCCTACTCCACCGAAGGCCGTTATTCCTCCGTGGGAGCCAAGCCCCTGAGCCTAGAGGACGTGAACAAGTGGAAGGCGGGCGAAGCGATCCACAGCAAAGCCTCCGCTTTCGAGCAACTTGACACGTACTGCCTATATGCCAATGACCACACCACTCTCCTGCAACGGGAGGTAGGTCTGATCCTTCAGGACGGTGACGACTATTACCTTCTGGATTATAGTGAATACGACCGCAGCTTCTTCTATGCAGACGGCTCCTTTGCCTTGGATTCCGAGGAGGAGATCACCCTGTATGCGCTGGAGGACAAGGCGCTGGCCGCAGAGCTGAGCCGTTATTACGATCTTGTGCCCGATGACGATCTTGAGATCTTTGACAAGGAGCCTCTGAGCGACAAGGCCATTCTCATCATCACCGTCGTAGTGCTGATCCTGCTTCCTCTGGCAGGCGTCTTCGTATGCATCGGCTTCATCTTTGTCAAGAAGCCCAAAAGGATCTATCGCATTCTTCTTTGGATCATGGCGGGCTGCGGTGCTCTCATCATCCTCGCCGCAAGCGTGATGCTGATCAGCGTCAGCCTTTAAAAACAAATAAAAAAGGACTTCCGTTTGAGTCGTACTCTAAAGGACAGTAAAAAAGCTGTGTAGAAAATTTCTACACAGCTTTTAATTATTTGGAATAAATCTCGTATTCCGATTCCTTGGGGGTGATCTCCTTGATGTAGGTCCCCTCATTCTTCACGGTATAGGTGAAGAGAGCCTTTGATGCGGGATAGAGGTTCTCCTCATCCTCCTCGTAATCGCCCGGGAACACCAAAAGGGTATAAACGCTCCCCTCCTCCCATGGCACACCGTTAAAGCAGAGACGGTAGAAGCGGTACTGGAAGGAATCGTCCTCAGAGAAGTAGGAAAGGCCGTGATAGAAGGTGCCGCCCTCACCGCTACGGCGCAGGATGAAGCGGTAGCCCGCTTTTCCCGTTTCCTCGGGGAAGGTACGGCGATTGATGCGCAGGGTCAGCTGGAGGTTTTCCGCACTGTCCAGATACACGGGGTAATCCACCAGCGGTGTTTCCGCCGTTTCATCTCCGCTGTTTTCACTGTAAATACGCACCACCGTTTGGTCAACGGCAGGATATTTTTCCGCGGCCTTGGCGTCCAGCAGGATAAGATGCTCAAACTCTGCGTTGGTACCGGAAAAGATGCGCCACAGAACGAGGATCCACACCACGGCACTGAGAATGGCGCCTACCCACTTCAAAATGCGGGTCAAGGGCCACTTGGGCTGGGATTCATCCCAATCGTAGCCGTCGATGCCCTCGGCATTCACGTCGCTTTTCTTTTTCCAAAATCCCTTTTGTTTCACTGTATTCTCTCCCCTTACGGCTTATGAAAGAAGCGGCAGTTCCCTGCCGCTTCTCAAAATGTTATGCGTTGCTGCCGGCTTCTACGATCACGGCAAAGTCAGCGGGCTTCAGAGCCGCGCCGCCAATGAGGCCGCCGTCGATATTGGGCATGGCAAGCAGAGCTGCACAGTTGCCTGCGTTCATGGAGCCGCCGTACTGAATAGTGGTCTCCTCAGCAACCTTCTCACCGAAGATCTCGGCAAGGAGAGCACGGATGAAGGCGCAAACCTCCTCAGCCTGCTCGTTGGTAGCGGTAAGACCCGTACCGATGGCCCAAACGGGCTCGTAGGCGATGACAACGTTGGCCATCTCCTCAGCGGTCAGGCCCTCCAGGCCCAGTCTGATCTGACGGTCGATGACCTTCTCGGTCACGCCGCCCTCTCTCTCCTCGCGGGTCTCGCCTACGCACACAATGGTCTTGAGGCCCTTCTGCAGGGCGGCCTTGGTGCGGAGGTTTACGGTCTCGTCGGTCTCGCCGAAGTACTGTCTTCTCTCGGAATGGCCGATGATGACGTACTCACAGCCTGCCTCGATGAGCATATCTGCGCTGATCTCGCCGGTGAAGGCACCGGATTCCTTCCAGTGGCAGTTCTGAGCGCCCAGCTTGATGGAAGTTCCCTCGATGGCCTTCTTAGCGAAGAAGAGATCCACGAAGGGGGGGCAGATC
The DNA here is from genome assembly GCA_017414535.1 of Clostridia bacterium. GTDB lineage: Bacteria > Bacillota > Clostridia > Oscillospirales > SIG627 > RGIG5579. The sequence goes on from JAFQMA010000002.1 coordinate 23,295, forward strand.
ACGACCTCACAGCCTGCACCGTTCAGCTCGGCGATGGCTGCGGCAAGGCTGGCGGCCTCGCTGGGGGTCTTATTCATTTTCCAGTTTCCTGCGATGATCGTCTTTCTCATGGTTTATTTGTCCTCCAGGCAAGCAATACCGGGGAGCTCCTGTCCTTCCAGGAATTCAAGGCTGGCACCGCCACCGGTAGAGATGTGGCTGATCTTATCGGCATAGCCGAGCTTCTCGATGGCTGCCGTGGAGTCACCGCCGCCTACGATGGAGATCGCATCGCTCTGTGCTACGGCCTCGGCAACGGCACGGGTGCCTGCGGCGTAGTTGTCAAACTCGGAAACGCCCATGGGTCCGTTCCAGATCACGGTCTTGGCATCCTTCACGGCGGAGGCGTAGAGCTCAATGGTCTTGGGACCGATATCCATGCCCATGTATCCGTCGGGAACGGCGTCGATATCGCAGATCAGGCTCTCGGCATCGTTATCGAAGGCGGTAGCGCACTTGTTATCGACGGGGAGCAGGAAGTTGACACCCTTCTCCTTGGCCTTTTCGACCAGAGAGAGAGCCAGCTCCATCTTATCGTCCTCGCAGAGAGAGGTACCGATCTTGCCGCCGCGGGCCTTGATGAAGGTGTAGGCCATAGCGCCGCCGATGATAATGGTATCGACCTTGTCGATGAGGTTGGTGATCACGCCGATCTTATCGGAAACCTTTGCGCCGCCCAGAATAGCAACGAAGGGATGCTCGGGCTTCTCCAGAGCGCCACCCATGAAGGTGATCTCCTTATCGATCAGGAAGCCGGATACGGCGGGAATGTAGTGGGAAATACCCTCGGTAGATGCGTGTGCACGGTGTGCGGTACCGAAGGCGTCGTTCACGAAGAGATCGGCCATGGAAGCCAGTGCCTCGGCAAAATCGGCACCGTTCTTTTCTTCTCTGGCGTCGAAGCGAACGTTCTCCAGAAGAACAGCCTCGCCCTCCTTGAGAGCGGCTGTCTTTGCCTTAGCATCCTCACCGATGATATCGGTGGCGAAGGTGACCTTGTTGCCCAGATACTCGTTGAGTCTTGCGGCAACGGGAGCCAGGGTCAGCTTCTTCCGGTCGCCTGCGGCCTTAGCCAGATACTCAGCCTTTGCGGCCTCGCGCTCAGCCTCGGGAAGCTTTTCAACGGCCTTCTTTTCCTTCTTGGTCAGGCCAAAGCCCTCGGTAAAGATATTGTGGGGCTTGCCCATGTGGGAAGCCAGGATCACCTTGGCACCGTTTTCCAAAAGGTACTGAATGGTGGGGATAGCGGCGGCAATTCTCTTGTCGCTGGTGATAACGCCATCCTTCATGGGTACGTTAAAATCGCAACGGACAAATACTCTCTTGCCGCGGACTTCTACGTCTTTTACGGATTTCTTGTTCATAGTCGTTAACCCTCCTCTTTATTTAATCTTATCATAACACAAAAGCGCCGTATTATCAATACAATTCATTTATTTTTAACGCTTTTCACGAGAAAATGCCACCGAACTGGTCGGTGGCATTGTGCTTTATTCAGCCTTCTCTTCAGCGGCCTCGGCAGCGGGGGCTTCCTCAGCGGGAGCAGCCTCTTCTGCGGGTGCAGCGGCTTCCTCAGCAGGGGCGGCCTCCTCAGCGGGAGCAGCCTCCTCAGCGGGAGCGGCCTCTGCCTTCTTAGCGGTCTTCTTTGCAGGAGCCTTCTTTGCAGCTGCCTTCTTTGCGGGCTTCTTCTCCTCTTCCTTCTCTTCGGGGATCAGCTCGAGGATGGCCATCTCAGCAGCATCGCCGCGACGGGGACCGGTCAGAAGCACTCTGGTGTAACCGCCGTTTCTGCCTTCGTAAGCAGGAGCGATCTCGTCAAAGAGCTTCTTTACAACGTCTTCTTTGGTAATGAAAGAGAGAGCCTGTCTCTTGGAGGCCAGGGTGTTCTTCTTTCCAAGCGTAATCATTTTTTCAGCAAGAGCCTGAACTTCCTTTGCACGCGTTGCAGTGGTTTCCAATCTGCCTTTTTCAAGCAGGAAGGTTACCTGACCGCGGAGCATGGAAAGTCTGTGATCAGTCTTTCTGCCAAGTTTTCTTCCGGGCATTTCAGTTTTCCTCCTGATAGTAATTGGACGAGATCATTCGTCGTCCTTCTTGAGCTCGAAGCCCAAGGATTGGAGCTTTTGAATGACTTCTTCCAGAGATTTCTTACCGAGGTTACGGACCTTGATCATGTCCTCCTCGCTACGATTGATCAGATCTTCTACGGTGTTGATACCGGCGCGCTTCAAGCAGTTGAAGGCACGAACGGACATGTCAAGCTCCTCAATGGTCATCTCAAGGACCTTTTCCTTGACCACTTCTTCTCTGTCTTTCATGATCTCGGTCTTTTTCGCTTCATCGGAAAGATCGATAAAGAGATTCAGATGCTCGTTGAGAATCTTGGCCGCCAGAGAAATGGATTCCTTCGCGGTAATGGTACCGTCGGTCTCCACCTCCAGGGTCAGCTTGTCAAATTCCATACGGTCGCCTACGCGGGCATTATCTACCTTGTAGTTCACGGTCTTGGTGGGCATGAAGATAGAATCCGTGTAGATGGTTCCGATGGAGGGAGTTCCCTGCGCCTTGTTTCTCTCGGCGGAGACGTAGCCTCGGCCCGTCTCGAAGGTCAGCTCCATATACAGCTTAGCGCCCTGTGCTACCGTGCAGATATGCAGGTCGGGATTGAGGATCTCAATATCCGAATCGGCCTTGATATCGCCTGCGGTAACAACGCTGTCGCCATGTACGTCGATCACACAAACCTTAGGCTGGTTCGTGAAAAGCTTTGCGCGGATACTCTTGATATTCAGAATTATTTCGGGTACGTCTTCTTTTACGCCGGGGATGGTAGAGATCTCATGGAGTACTCCGTCGATCTTTACGCTCGTCACGGCAACACCGGGAAGGGCGCTGATCAGGATTCGGCGCAGTGCGTTGCCCAGCGTAATGCCGAAGCCACGCTCCAGAGGTTCAACCTCGAAAACGCCACGGGATCCGTCCTCAGACTGCTCTACGGTGGTAATACCCGGTCTTTCGATTTCTATCATGAAATAACCTCCTTAAAATTTAGGGATTATTTGGAGTAATGTTCAACGATGAGCTGTTCGTCAATCTCAAAGTCAATGTCTTCTCTTGCAGGCATTGCAATGATCTTGCCCTTTCCATTCTCCTTATCAACTTCCAGCCACTTGGGAACGATCTTACCTTCGCTCTTCTCAATGAGGGTCTTGATCTTCACACGAGCCTTCTTGGACTCCTTGATAGCGATCTCATCACCGACCTTGAGGATCATGGAGGGGATGTTAGCGTTCTTACCGTTAACGGTAAAGTGACCGTGACGAACCAGCTGACGAGCGTCGCGGCGGCTTTCAGCCAGACCCATTCTGTAAACGACGTTGTCAAATCTACGCTCGATCATGATGAGCAGGTTTACACCGGACATACCTTCCTGTGCGTCTGCCTTTTCATAATAGTTTCTGAACTGAGTCTCCAGAATGCCGTAGTAGCGACGGGTCTTCTGCTTCTCGCGGAGCTGAAGTCCGTATTCCTTCATCATTCTGGCACGGGCAGTACCGTGCTGTCCGGGAACGGTGCCACGTCTGGTGATGGGGCACTTATCGGAGAAGCATCTCTCGCCCTTCAAAAACATTTTTACGCCTTCTCTGCGGCACTGTCTGCACGCAGGGCCAGTATACTTTGCCATTCTTTTTCTCTCCTTTCCGAATTATACGCGTCTTCTCTTGGGAGGACGGCAACCGTTGTGGGGGATGGGAGTTACGTCCTTGATCAGCGTGATCTCAAGACCTGCGGTCTGGAGAGCGCGGATAGCGGACTCTCTGCCCTGTCCGGGGCCCTTAACGAAGACTTCAACGGTCTTCAGACCCTGATCAACAGCCAGCTTTGCGGCGGTCTCTGCTGCGGTCTGTGCAGCAAAGGGAGTGGACTTCTTAGAACCCTTGAAGCCCATTTCGCCGGCACTTGCCCAAGAAATCGCATTACCATTCACGTCAGTGAGAGTAATGATGGTGTTGTTATAAGTAGAACGGATATGAGCGGCGCCCTTTTCGATATTCTTCTTCTCGCGGCGCTTCTTCGTAGTTCTTTTTGCTTTGTTAACTGCAGCCATGTTGCGACCTCTCCTTTACTTCTTCTTGTTTGCGATGGTCTTTGCGGGACCTTTTCTGGTTCTCGCGTTGGTCTTGGTTCTCTGACCTCTGACCGGAAGACCTCTGCGGTGGCGGATTCCGCGATAACATCCGATATCCTTCATTCTCTTGATATCGTAAGCGATGTTTCTGCGAAGATCGCCTTCAACGGTGTACTCGTTTTCGAGAATCTCACGAAGCTTTGCTACTTCGTCGTCGGTCAGATCCTTGACTCTGGTATCGGGGTTGATGCCGGTCTTAGCGAGGATCTGCTTGGAAGAAGTAAGGCCGATACCGAAAATATAAGTCAGGCCGATTTCGACGCGCTTCTCTCTGGGAAGGTCTACACCTGCTAAACGTGCCATACTGTTTTTTCCTCCTCTTGATTAACCTTGCTTTTGTTTATGCTTGGGGTTTTCGCAGATCACCATGACTTTACCTTTTCTCTTGATGACCTTGCACTTTTCGCATATTTTCTTTACGGAAGGCTTAACTTTCATTTGATTTCCTCCATATGGTTTTAAAAATTACAGACGTCGGATGATTCTTCCGCGGGTAGGATCGTAAATGCTGACCTCAACCAGCACGCGATCACCCGGGATGATTCTGATATAGTGCTGCTGCATCTTACCCGAAATGTAAGCGAGGATCACCATATCGTTGGGAAGCTTTACTTTGCTCGTGGCATTCGGCAGGGTCTCAATAACGGTACCCTGGAATTCCATTACATCGTCTTTTGCCAAATTAATTCACTCCTTTGATTTGGCTTTCTTTACAGTTCGGTCAAGATCTTAGGGCCGTCGCTCGTGATGGCAACGGTATTTTCATAATGGGCGGAAAGGGCACCGTCCAGCGTAACCACGGTCCAGCCGTCGGAAAGCTGACGCGTCTCGTGAGTGCCTGCGTTGATCATAGGCTCGATGGCCAGTGTCATGCCCGCATAGAGACGGGGGCCTCTTCCTGCAACCCCGAAATTGGGAACGTCCGGTGCTTCATGGAGATTTTCACCCACGCCATGGCCGATATACTCTCTGACCACAGAGAAGCCTTGGCTCTCCGCCGTCATTTGTACAGCCGCCGAGATATCACCCACGCGGTTCTGAGGCACGGCCTTGGAAAGTCCTTGGAAGAAGCTTGCTTCGGTCACGCGGATCAGCCGCTCGGCTTCAGGGGAAATGACTCCGCAGGGGAAAGTGCGGGCGCAGTCTCCGTGAAAGCCCTTATAATAGGCCCCCACGTCGATGGAGACGATATCGCCCTCCCGGAGCACCTGCTGTTCCGGAATTCCGTGGATCACCACATCATTGACGCTGATACAGGAGCTTTTGGGGAAGCCGGCATAGCCCAGGAAGGACGGCTTTCCACCGTGCTTTTCAATGGTCTGTCGGATCCTCAGATCGATCTCGCCCAGCGTAACACCGGGGGCAATAAGGCTTGCTCCCTCGTACAAAGCGTAGACCGTCAGCTTGCAGCTCTCCTGCATGGTAGCAAGCTGGGCATTGTTTTTCAACTTGATCATGCCTTGAGAACCTCAAGGATCAAGTCGGTGATCTCATCGGGAGTACGGGTGCCGTCCACAACAGCGAGTTTATCCTTGTAGTACTCTACCAGGGGCTCGGTCTGACGGTGGTAGACCTCGAGACGGTTCAGCACTGTCTCGGGCTTGTCGTCCTCACGGATGGAAAGAGGAATATTGCAGGTATCGCAAATACCCTCCTTCTTGGGCTTGGAGTATTCCACGTGATAGGTCTTCTGGCACTGAGGGCAGAAGCGTCTGCCACCCATGCGCTTGACGATCTTCTCGTCGGCTACTTCAATGTCGATGACACGGTCGATCACAAGATCCGTGTTGTCGAGAAACTTTGCCTGTTCGATTGTGCGGGGAAAGCCATCCAGGATAAAGCCCTTTTGGCAATCGGGCTTTTCGAGACGGTCCTGCAGCAGGGCTACCACCAGCTCGTCGGGCACAAGCTTGCCCGCATCGGTATAGCTCTTAAACTGCTGTCCCAGAGGGGAACCGGTCTTGATGGCCTCTCTGATGATGTCGCCGGTTGAAATCGCCGGGATCCCCAGGGCGGCACTGATGCGTGCCGCCTGGGTTCCTTTCCCGGCACCGGGAGCTCCGAGAAAAATCAATTTCATTTTATCTTATCCAAGAAATCCCTTATAATGTCTCATGGTGATCTGAGATTCCAGATCGCGAACGGTTTCCAGAACAACGCCGACTACGATCAGCATGGAGGTACCGCCGAAGGATACGCTACCCAGATCCACACCACCGACCAGAGCGGAGATGATGTTGATAATCATGGGGAGCACGGCGATCACTGCCAGGAAGAAGGCACCGATGAGGGTGATCTTCTTCAGGGAGCTGGAGATGAAATCGCTGGTGGGCTTGCCGGGACGGAGTCCGGGAACAAAGCCGCCGTTCTTCTTCAGATTGTTAGCCACTTCTACGGGATTAAAGGAGATCGCCAGGTAGAAATAGGAGAACGCAACGATGAGAACCAGCTCGATGAGAACGTAAACGATATTGGTGGTGCTGAACAGACCCAAGAAGCCTGCCCAGAAGGAGCCCTCTGCGGGATCGGGGAAGAACATGGCAATGGTTGCAGGCAGCATGAGAATGCTGGAAGCAAAGATGATAGGCATAACGCCGGACATGTTCAGCTTGATGGGCAGATGGGTGCTCTGACCGCCGTACATCTTACGGCCGACCACGCGCTTTGCATACTGCACGGGGATCTTTCTCTCGGACTCGGTCATAAAGACAACGAAGGCCACGATGAGGATCGCAATGACAATGAAGAGCGCATAGATCAGAATCGTCTGGGTCACACTCTTGAAGGTGGCGGAGCCAAGGTTCAGAGTGCTGACAAAACCGGTGACCATGGTGGGAAGAGAAGCAATGATATTGGCAAAGAGGATCATGGAGATACCGTTTCCAATGCCGTTTTCATTGATCTTTTCAGCCAGCCACATAATAAGAGCTGCGCCGGCACAGTGACAGGAGATGATCACGATCGCCTTGAACCAGGAGGGATCGGAGATCGCGTTTACGGAAGAGCTGGAAAGCGTCATATAATAGCCGTAAGACGTGATCAGCGCGATGGCCACGGTTGCATAGCGGGTGATCTGAGTAAGTTTCTTTTTGCCTTCCTCTCCTTGCTTGGACAGTCTTTCCAGTGCGGGGATCGCAATGGTAAGAAGCTGGATCACAATGGAGGAGGTAATGTAAGGAGATACAGAAAGTGCGAACAGCGTTGCTTGGGAAAACGCGCTACCGGACAAAATGTTCAAATACTGGAGCATCGTGCCCGACGTCTCAGCATTAAACCAATCACTGATGGCCTTAGGATCGATAAACGGAACAGGCAGAACACAGCCGATTCTGTAAAGAACGATGATAGCCAAGGTGAAAAGCAGCTTTTTGCGGAGGTCGGGGAGCTTCCAAGCGTTAGCAAATGTTTTCAGCACTTAGATCACCTCAACCATTCCGCCTGCCGCCTCGATTTTTGCCTTTGCGGCTTCGGAAATTTTCTGAGCCTTCACGGTCAGCTTCTTGGTAATGTTGCCATTGCCGAGAACCTTCAGACCGCAGAGAGGCTTGGAGATAACGCCGGCCTCCACCAAGGAAACCAGATCCACGGTAGCACCGTCTTCACAGATCTCATCGAGAAGAGCGAGGTTAACGATCGCATACTCAGTAGCGAATCTTGCGTTGTTGAATCCTCTCTTGGGAAGTCTTCTGTATGCGGGCATCTGTCCGCCTTCAAAACCGATGCGAACACCGCCGCCGGAACGAGCCTGCTGACCCTTGTGTCCGCGACCGCCGGTCTTACCGTTGCCGGAACCGGGGCCTCTGCCCTTGCGCCATGCCTTTTTGGTAGGCGTAGCGGGGACCAATTCATGAAGCTTCATTATTGTTCCTCCTATTTTCTCAGGCGTTCTCGACACGGACCATATGCTTGATCACTTCGATTTTGCCCTTGGTTGCTGCGTTGTCTTCCTGAACGGTAGTGTCGCCGATCTTCTTCAGGCCGAGAGAAGCAGCAGTCTTTTTCTGTTTTTCGAGACGGCCGATGAGGCTTTTCTCGAGAGTAATTTTAAGAGCCATTGTTTCTCCTCCTTCAGTTCAGAATTTCTTCGGGAGTCTTGCCGCGCATTTCTGCAACCTGCTGAGCAGAGCGAAGAGCACGCAGACCTTCAAAGGTGGCCTTGACAACGTTGGCGGGGTTGTTGGAGCCCAGGCACTTAGCACGGATGTCAGTCACACCGGCCAGCTGAAGCACACTTCTTACCTTACCGCCTGCAATAATACCGGTACCCTTGCGAGCAGGCTTCAGAAGAACGCGGCCTGCGCCAAATTCACCGATGATCTCGTGAGGAATCGTGGTTCCCTTCAGGGAAACCTCGATCATGTTTTTCTTAGCGTCTTCCACGCCCTTGCGGACGGCTTCAGGACGCTCGGAAGCCTTTCCGAGGCCGTAGCCTACGTGGCCGTTGCCATCGCCTACCACAACCAGTGCGGAGAACTTGCGAACACGGCCGCCTTTTACGGTTTTGGAAACGCTTTTGGTAAATACAACGTCTTCTCTCAGATCGAGAGTAGCCGCATCAATTTTAATTGCCATATCATTTCCTCCCTTAGAATTTTAATCCGGCTTCGCGGGCACCCTCGGCCAGAGCCTCCACACGTCCGTGGAAGATGTAACCGCCGCGGTCGAAGACCACTTCGGTGATGCCTTTGTCCATAGCAGCCTTTGCTACAGCCTGACCCACAAGCTTTGCGGCGTCTTTGTTGCCGCCGTACTGATTGAATTCCTTATCGAGAGAGGAAGCGGATGCGAGAGTCTTGCCGTTTTCGTCATCGATCACCTGAGCATAGATGTTCTTCAGAGATCTGAAAACGCACAGTCTCGGCTTCTGAGCAGTTCCGAAAATTTTTCCGCGAACTCTTTTATGTCTTCTAATACGCTTTTTATTCGTATCAACGCGAGAAACCATTCTATTCCACTCCTTTCCTTATTTGCCGGCCTTACCGGATTTGCGGCGAATACGCTCGCCCACGTACTTGACACCCTTGCCCAGGTAGGGTTCGGGAGGACGCTTGCCTCTGACTTCGGAAGCGATCTGACCTACCTTCTGCTTGTCGATACCGCAAACAGTAACGTGGTTGGCATCGGGTACCTCGAAGGTGATTCCGTCGCCCTCGGTCATAACAACGTCGTGGGAGTAGCCCAGGTTCATAACCAGCTGGTTGCCCTTCTTGGTTGCACGGTAGCCGCCTTCGCTGATCTCCAGCTCCTTCTTGTAGCCGTTGGTAACACCCTCTACCATGTTGGCAATGAGAGTGCGGCTCAGGCCATGAAGGCTCTTAGCGGTCTTTTCGTCGTTGGGGCGAACTACGTTGATCTCAGTAGCTCCGATCTCCACCTTCATCAGGGGGTGGATGTCTCTTACGAGAGTGCCCTTGGGTCCCTGTACGGTGATGGTGTTACCGTTCATGGTAACCTTAACACCTGCGGGAACGGCAATGGGTTTCAGTCCGATTCTTGACATATCTTTTCCCCTCCCTTACCAAATGAAAGCGAGCACTTCGCCGCCAACGTTTGCTTTTCTTGCAGCGCGATCGGTCATGATGCCCTTGGAAGTGGAAACGATGGCAACGCCGAGACCGTGCATAACCTGAGGAATCTCTTCGCAGCTGGTGTAGATACGAAGACCGGGCTTGGAAACTCTGCGAATGCCCTGGATGATTCTCTGCTTGTTGGGACCGTACTTCAGGGTCACACGGATGATACCCTGGTTACCGTTGTCCACAACCTCGAATGCTTTGATATAGCCCTCATCCAGCAGGATCTGAGCAATGGCTCTCTTCATGTTGGAGTTGGGGATATCTACTTTTTCATGCTTTGCAGCATTAGCGTTTCTGATACGCGTGAGCATATCAGCAATAACGTCAGAAATTTGCATTATGATTTTCCTCCTGATTGCATTTAGTTTGCGGGGCTATGCCCTGCACTTGAATACATAATGTAGCTTCTTACCAGCTGGCCTTTCTTACACCGGGGATCTGACCCTTGTATGCCAGCTCGCGGAAGCAGATACGGCAGATGCCGAATTTACGAAGATAAGCATGGGGACGGCCGCAGATCTTGCATCTGGTGTACTCTCTGGTGGAGAACTTCTGCTTCTTCTGCTGCTTTAAGATCATTGCTTTCTTTGCCATGGTTTTTCCTCCTTACCTTATCTTGCAAACGGCGCACCCATGAGGGCGAGAAGCTTTCTTGCTTCCTCATCGGTGTTGGCGGTGGTTACGAAAACGATGTCCATACCGCGGATCTTATCGATCTTGTCGTATTCGATCTCGGGGAAAATGAGCTGCTCCTTGATACCCAGGGAGTAGTTTCCGCGACCGTCGAATGCGTCGGGGTTGATACCCTTGAAGTCGCGAACTCTGGGAAGAGCCAGATGGAACAGACGATCGATGAACTCGTACATAATGTCGCCGCGTAGGGTGACCTTGGCACCGATCTTCTGACCCTGACGGATCTTGAAGTTTGCAACGGACTTCTTAGCGTAGGTGGGAACTGCCTTCTGGCCGGTGATGGCAGACAGGTCGTCGATGATGTTATCGATCACCTTGGCATTTTCCTTGGCCTCGCCTGCGCCTACGTTCACCACGATCTTGTCGATCTTGGGGATCTGCATAACGCTCTTGTACTTGAATTCCTCCATAAGAGCGGGAGCAACTTCATTGCGATATACTTCTTTCATCTTTACCATTTGAAATTCCCTCCCTCTTACAGTTCTTCGCCGCATTTTGCACAAACGCGGATCTTCTTGTCATCTTCGATACGAATCTTGGTTCTGACACCCTTCTTGCACTTGGGGCAGTATACGCTGACCTTGCATGCGTTGATGGGAGCCTCGGCCTTCACGATGCCGCCGCTCTCACCCTGCTTTCTGGGTTTCACGTGCTTGGTCACCATGTTGATGCCTTCCACGATTACTTTGCCTTCCTTGGGGCTGACCTCAAGAACCTTACCGGTCTTGACTTCGCCGGGCTTCGCAAACTTGTTGGAATAGCTGCCTACGTTCAGAACGACCGTATCGCCTTTTTTAATGTGAAGCTTGTTATTCATTTCATTAGGCGTGCTGCGTACAATCCTCCTTGCGAGAATTGCTCAACACTCGTCTCCTTCCGTTAAGTTACTTAGAGTACTTCGGGAGCAAGGGAGAGAATCTTCAGATAGTCCTTATCGCGAAGCTCTCTTGCAACCGGTCCGAAAATACGGGTTCCCCTGGGGTTCTTATCTTCTTTAATGATAACCGCTGCGTTCTCGTCGAATCTTACGTAGGATCCGTCGGGTCTGCGGGTGGGCTGTACGGTTCTGACAACGACTGCTTTCACAACGTCACCCTTTTTAACCATACCGCCGGGAGCTGCTTTCTTAACTGCACAAACGACAACGTCGCCGATGCCGGCATATCTTCTGCCGGTGCCGCCGAGGACGCGGATGCACATCAGTTCCTTAGCACCAGTGTTATCAGCGACTTTCATCATGCTTTGCTGCTGAATCACTTTTCGTTACCTCCTCAGGTTTATTTCGCCTTCTCGATGATTCTCACAAGGCGCCATCTTTTATTCTTGGAAAGGGGTCTGGTCTCCATGATCTCAACCTTATCGCCTACGCCACACTCGTTGTTCTCATCATGAGCCATGTACTTTTTGGTGTTCTTGATGATCTTGCTGTACAGAGGATGCTTTACGTTATCCTCGGCAGCCACAACGATGGTCTTATCGCAAGCGGTGGAAATGACCTTTCCAACACGAGTCTTTCTCAGATTTCTATCCATGATCTATTTCTCCTTTTCTTACTGAGCGGAGTCTTTATCGGCCTGGATCTCTTTCTCGCGGATCACGGTCATCAGGCGGGCAATGGTCTTGCGAGCCTCCACGATCTTCTGAGGATTCTCAAGCTGATTGATGGCGTGCTGGAAGCGGAGATTGAAAAGCTCTTCCTTCTTTGCTACAAGCTCTGCATTCAGCTCGTCCATAGTCTTTTCTCTGATTTCGTTAAGTTTCACAGTGTATCCTCCTTAACTTCCTTGGTTACGAATTTACACTTGATCGGCAGCTTGTGGGAGGCTAGACGCATAGCTTCCTTTGCCTGCTCCTCGGTGATACCGTCCATTTCGAACATCACTCTGCCGGGCTTCACAACCGCAACCCAGTACTCGGGAGAACCCTTACCGGAACCCATTCGGGTCTCAGCGGGCTTCTCGGTGATGGGCTTGTCGGGGAAGATCTTGATCCAAACCTGACCGCCACGCTTGATGTAACGGGTCATGGCGATACGGGCAGCCTCGATCTGGTTGCTGGTGACCCATGCGGGCTCCATAGCCATCAGGCCGTAGGTGCCGTGAGATACCTTGTTGCCGCGGTATGCCTTACCGGTCAGTCTGCCACGGTGAACACGGCGGTATTTTACTCTCTTAGGCATTAACATTTCTGCGTCCTCCTTCTCTGTTGTTGAAGCGAGGTCCGCCTCTGCGGTCGCCGGGCTTTCTGTCACCGCGGGGACGGCGGTCGTTGCGGAAGTCCTGTCTTCTGGGGTTGGTGCGGTTTACGGTCTGCAGCACTTCGCCTCTGTAGATCCAGATCTTCACGCCGACCTTACCGTAGGTGGTGTTGGCTTCGGCAAAGCCGTAGTCAATGTCAGCACGGATGGTCTGCAGCGGGATGGTACCCTCGTGATAGTGCTCGGTACGGGCGATTTCTGCACCGCCGATACGGCCGGAGCCGCATACCTTGATACCGCGAGCGCCAAGACGCATGGTTCTGCCGATGGCGAGCTTCACTGCACGGCGGAAGGAGATTCTTCTCTCCAGCTGGCCGGCAATGTTCTCTGCAACCAGCTGAGCGTTCAGGTCGGGGAGCTTGACCTCCGCAACGTTCACTGCACAGCTCTTGCCGAGCATCTTCTCAAGCTCTGCACGGAGCTTCTCGATCTCTGCACCGCCACGGCCGATGATGATACCGGGCTTTGCGCAGTGGATGGTAACCTTAACCTTGGTAGCGGTTCTTTCGATTTCGATCTTGGGAACGCCTGCAGCCTGCAGCTTTTCCTTCAGATACTTTCTAAGCTTGTAGTCGGAAACAAGAGTGTCACCGAAATCTTCATCCTTAGCAAACCATCTGGAATCCCAATCCTTGATGACACCGACACGAAGGCCGTGAGGATTTACTTTCTGTCCCATCTCTTAATTTCCTCCTTTCTCTTCTACTGCGATGGTGATGTGGGAAGCTCTCTTCAGAATGCGGAATGCTCTTCCCTGTGCTCTGGGCATAATGCGCTTGAGCGTGGTACCGGGGGTTGCATAGCACTCGGCTACGAACAGCTTTTCCTTGTCCATCTGGAAATTATTTTCAGCGTTTGCAATTGCTTCATTGAGAATTTTCAAAATAGGCTCTGCAGCACTCTTGGTGGTGTTCTTCAGAATTCCCTTTGCCAGCTCAGCATCCTTGCCGCGGATGAGGTCAAGAACGATCTGAACTTTTCTCGGAGAAATCCGAACTTCTTTTCTGTGTGCTACGGCTCTTTTCTTTGCCGTCTCGTTCATTGTCAGTTTCCTCCTTTAGAATTAGCTGTTAGCTACCTTGGAGCCGGAGTGGCCCTTAAAGGTGCGGGTCAGAGCGAACTCACCCAGCTTGTGGCCGACCATGTCCTCGGTAACGTATACGGGAACGTGCTTTCTGCCATCGTAAACAGCAATGGTATGACCGATAAATTCGGGGAAGATGGTGGAAGAACGGGACCAGGTCTTGATGACCTTCTTCTCATTCTTGTTGTTCATCTCAACGATTGCTGCAAAAAGTTTCTCTTGGACGAAAGGTCCTTTTTTGATGCTTCTAGACATTACTTTTTATCTCCTTTCTCAGCGATCGTTCTTGCGCTTCACAATAAACTTATTGGTACGCGCCTTCTTGTTTCTGGTCTTGTAACCCATGGTAGGCTTGCCCCAGGGAGTAACGGGAGTGGGACGACCGATGGGAGAACGACCCTCACCACCGCCGTGGGGGTGATCGCAGGGGTTCATAACGGAACCGCGAACGGTGGGACGAATGCCCATATGACGGGTCTTACCGGCCTTACCGATCTTCACGTTCTCATGCTCGATGTTGCCAACCTGACCGATGGTTGCCTTGCAGTCCAGACGGACGTAACGAACCTCGGAGGAAGGAAGTCTTACCTGAGCCATGCCGTTTTCCTTAGCCATCAGCTGAGCCATAGCGCCTGCGCTTCTTACCATCTGAGCGCCGCGGCCGGGATAGAGCTCAATATTGTGAATGAGCGTACCCACGGGGATGTTGGCGATGGGAAGTGCGTTACCGGGCTTAATATCGGACTCTGCGCCGGCGGTGATCACGTCACCGACCTTCAGGTCAACGGGAGCTACGATGTAGCTCTTCTTGCCGTCCTCATACTGGATGAGGGCGATGTTAGCGGTTCTGTTGGGATCGTACTCCAGAGCGATAACGGTAGCGGGTGCTTCGTTCTGACGCTTGAAGTCGATGATTCTGTATTTTCTTCTGTTTCCGCCGCCGTGGTGACGAACGGTGATGCGGCCGAGGTTGTTACGGCCGGCGTGCTTCTTCAGGGGCTCCAGCAGGCTCTTCTCGGGAGCCTTCTTGGTGAGCTCGGCAAAGCTCTGCACGCTCATGTTTCTTCTGCCGGGTGTAGTCGGCTTGTAGATCTTTACAGGCATTTACCGTACCTCCTTACATCATACCATCGAAGAACTCGATGGTCTTGGAGTCCTCGGTCAGGGTAACGATGGCCTTCTTCCACTCACTGGTTCTGCCCAGGTGGACGCCCATTCTCTTGGCCTTGGACTTCATGGAAACCGTATTAACGGCCTTTACTTCTACTTTGAACAGCTCTTCTACTGCGCGGGCGATCTCGATCTTGGTGGCATCGCCTGCTACACGGAAGGTGTACTTCTTCTGGTTAGCGGTAGCAGTCATGGAAGCCTCGGTGATCACCGGCTTTAAGATGATATCGTATGCAGTTTTCATGCCTTGTATACCTCCTCCATTACTTCAACAGCCTTCTTGGAGATAACCAGCTGTCTGTGGTTCAGGATCTCGTAAACGTTGAGGTTGCTGGCCTGGCAGGTGGTAGCGCCGGGGATGTTGGCAAAGCTCTTAATGAGGACCTTGTCGATCTCGGGCAGAATCACCAGGGGCTTTCTCTCGGCGTTCAGAGCACGAAGCATCTCCACCATGGGGCGGGTCTTGTATTCGGTAGCCTGGAGGCCGTCAACAACGAGGATCTCATTGTTCTGGAGCTTTGCGGAGAGTGCGCTCTTCAGAGCGATTCTCTTCACCTTCTTGTTTACGGTAACGTGGAAGGTGCGGGGCTTGGGACCGAGGGCGATACCGCCGTGAGTCCACTGAGGAGCACGGGTGGAACCCTGACGTGCTCTGCCGGTACCCTTCTGCTTCCAGGGCTTCTTACCGCCGCCGGAAACTTCGCTGCGAGTCTTGGTAGACTGAGTACCCTGTCTCTGGTTGATCAGATATGCGCGGACAACGCTGTGCAATACGCTCTTGTTCACTTCTGCGCCGAAGAGCTCCTCGGAAAGGGCGATTTCACCGGTTACCTGTCCTGCCATATCATAAACTTTTACGTTAGGCATCTTTATTTCTCCCTTCTCTTGGATTAAGCTTTTACGCTGTCACGGATGAAGACGATTCCGTTCTTAGCACCGGGGATGGCACCGCGAACTGCGAGAATGTTCTTCTCCGCATCGATTTTAGCGATCTTGAGGTTGAGAACGGTGACCTGCTCGTTACCGTACTGGCCTGCCATCTTCTTATTCTTGAAGATTCTGGCGGGGTCGATAACACCCATAGAGCCGGACTGACGGTGTACGGGGCCGGTACCGTGGGTCATGCGAAGGCGATGCAGGTTCCATCTCTTGATGGCGCCGGTATAGCCGCGACCCTTGGTGATGCCGGTGACGTCAACACACTCGCCTTCCTCGAATACAGAAGCGCTGATGGTGTCGCCAACGTTCATCTCTTCGGCGTTGTCAAGTCTGAATTCCTTCAGATACTTCTTAAATACGACGCCGCTCTTCTTGAAGTGACCCTTGAGGGGGTTGGTAAGCTTTCTTTCCTTAATGTCGGAAAAACCGAGCTGGATTGCGCTGTAACCGTCCTTGTCCATGGTTTTCTTCTGAACTACTGCACAGGGACCGGCCTCGATGAGAGTAACAGGAATCACAGCACCGTTCTCAGTAAAGAGCTGGGTCATTCCGATTTTCTTGCCGATAATTGCTTTCTTCATTTTTTCCTCCTAAAAACATGTTATTGGTTGGGGTTTTCCCAACATGACTCGTTTTCCGGTGCGGTTTACTCGAAACGGTATTCCAGTTCCACGCCGGCGGGGAGCTCGATCGACATCAGTGCGTCAACGGTAGCCTTGCTGGGGTTGAGCACGTCGATGAGTCTCTTGTGGGTGCGAAGTTCGAACTGCTCGCGGGAATCCTTGTACTTGTGTACGGCACGCAAGATGGTCACGATTTCCTTTTCAGTGGGCAGCGGGATGGGGCCCGATACCTTGGAACCTTGACGCTTTGCCGTCTCAACAATCTTTTCCGCGCTCTGGTCAATGATCGTGTGATCATACGCCTTGAGTCTGATGCGAATCTTCTCGTTCTTTGCCATTTTTTTGCCTCCTTAAAAAATTTACCGTCCCTTTATATATAAAGGAAAGTATTATTCGCTTGATGGGAAGCGCGAGCTTTATACGCTCTCGGGTGTTTCTTTTTAGTCCCAGTAAATGACTCCGCCTCAGGCGGATACCTCAGGCGGAGAAAGCAGCACAAGCTCGCTTTCGCCCGATTTTCGGACATACTCCGCGGAAAAACCTGCGTTTTAGCGCAGCAACCTCCCGCTTCATCGCACACCAAGCGAAATCAATTATACCTAAATATAATAGCAGGCGCAAGTGGTATTACCAAAATTCAAAAAATATTTACATTTTTTCCACAGTCTGTCAATGGAATTTTGGGCATTTCGAGGGATTTTTTTCAAAGCTTTGCACATACTGAGGATAAAAACACCCCGGGAGGACCAAATGAAACGATCTCTTTATTCCTATTCGGCCCTGTTTTTGGCAGGAGGAGTGCTCTATCCCCTTCTGGAGCTGCTTTGGCGCGGATACAGCCACCCCTCCATGATTCTTCTCGGCGGCATCGGGCTTGGCACGATCCGCTGGGTGGACCGAAGGATGGGGCGATGCGGATATTTATGGAAGGCACTGCTTTCCGCCGTCATCATCACAGAGCTGGAGCTTCTTTTCGGGCTGATCCTGAACGTTAAGCTGGGGCTTTCCGTTTGGGATTACTCTTCTCTGCCCTTGGATCTGGCAGGACAGATCTGCCCTCTTTATTCCTTCTTTTGGTTTTTACTCTCTCTTACGGCGATCTTTCTCTTTCGAACTCGCACGGTTCGCCGCTTCATTTTTTTACAAAAGCCAAAAGCACTGCAAAAACAAAAAGGACAGGCCTGAGCCTGTCTTTTTTGTTTGTCAGATGATGTCCACCATGACTTTTTTATTCTCTTTCGTCGCGCAAGCCTTCATAACGGAACGGATCGCCTTGGCGATTCTTCCCTGCTTGCCGATCACCTTGCCCATATCCTCGGGCGCAACGCTGAGCTCAAGATGAAGCATGCTTCCGTCTTGACGCTCTACCACAACGACCTCGTCGGGCTTCGATACGAGCGCCTTTGCGATATCGATCAGTACTTGTTTCATCTTACACTCCTTGATTACTCAATAGCGCCGCTCTTCTTCAAGATGCTCTTTGCGGTATCGGTGGGCTGAGCGCCGTTTGCGATCCACTTCTTAGCAGCCTCTACGTCAATGTTGATTGCAGGGGGATCCATGAGGGGATTGTAGGTACCGATCTCTTCGATGAATCTGCCGTCACGGGGATAGCGGGAATCTGCAACTACGACGCGGTAGAAAGGAGCCTTCTTAGCACCCATTCTTCTGAGTCTGATCTTAACTGCCATGTTTTCACCTCCTTTAAATCATTGAATCCCTTAAAACGGGAATTTCATTCTTCCGAATTTGGCCTTCTTGCCGGAAAACTGCTTCATCATCTTATTGACCGCCTCGAATTGGCGAAGCAGACGGTTGACCTCCTCCACAGTCTGCCCGCAGCCCGCGGCGATGCGCCTTTTGCGGGAAGCGTTGATAAGATCGGGCTTCTGCCTTTCGCGGGGGGTCATGGACTGGATGATGGCACGGGTGCGGTCGATCTGTCTTTCATCGATCTTGGCATCCTTCATAGCTCCGCTGTTCATGCCCGGGATCATTCCCATGAGCTGCTCCAAAGAGCCCATTTTTTTCAACTGCTCGAACTGATCCATGTAATCTTCCAGCGTAAAGCTATTCTGACGGAGCTTTTGCTCCAGCTCCTTGGCCTTCTTTTCGTCAAAGGCCTCCTCCGCACGGTCGATGAGAGTGAGCACGTCACCCATACCAATGATGCGGCTTGCCATGCGGTCGGGATGGAAGGGCTCGATCTGATCCAGCTTCTCACCCACACCGATGAACTTAATGGGTTTCCCCGTTACGTACCGAACGGACAGGGCGGCACCGCCGCGGGTATCGCCGTCCAGCTTCGTCAGGATCACGCCGGTAATATCCAGCAGATGATTGAAGCTTTCGGCAACGTTGACGGCATCCTGACCGGTCATGGAGTCAACTACCAGCAGGATCTCCGTGGGATTTACGGTCTTTTTGATCTCGGAAAGCTCGCCCATCAGCTCCTCATCGATATGAAGACGGCCCGCCGTGTCCAGGATCACAAGGTCGTGGGCATTGTTTTCCGCGTATTTTACGCCCTCCCGCGCAATGCGGACGGCGTCCTTTGTATCCTCCAGTGCAAAAACGGGAGTCTCCACCTGCGCGCCCACTACCTTCAATTGGGTAATGGCGGCGGGGCGGTAAACGTCACAGGCCACCAGCAAGGGTCGCTTGCCCTGCTTTTTCATGAGCTTGGCCAGCTTTGCGGAATGAGTGGTCTTACCGCTGCCCTGCAGGCCGCACATCATGACCACGGTGGGGGGCTTGGGGGAAATGGTCAGCTTTTCGTTGGTCTCGCCCATAATGGCGATCAGCTCCTCGCGCACGATCTTAACGATGTGCTGATGAGGCAAAAGGCTCTCCAAAACCTCCTGACCGACGGCACGCTCACTGACGCGAGCCACGAATTCCTTGACCACCTTGAAGTTAACGTCTGCCTCAAGCAGAGCCAGCTTGATCTGGCGCATGCCCGCTTTTACGTCGGCGGGGGTCAGTTTTCCTTTGTTTTTAAAGGACTGAAAGGCTGAGGCCATCTTGTCCATTAAGCTTTGAAACACTCTCCCACCTCCTATAAAACTTCACGCAGGGAGCGCACAAGCTCCGCCTCGGCGCCATCTTGCTCCAGCGCGTCGCAAAGCTCCTGCAGCTTTTTCCGTTTTTTCAATAGGCCAAGCTGCTCCTCCCACTGCACAAGCTCCTTTTTGGTGCGGCAAATGAGATCACGCACCGCCTGACGGCTGGTTCCCGTTTCCTCGGCGATCTCGGAGAGGGACAGATCGGAAAGAAAGTAGCCCTCAAAGGCTTCTCTCTTCTTTTCATTCATCAAAGGAGAATACAGATCGTAAAGGAGCGAAAGGGACAGATCCTTCTCAAACATGACATCCTCCTCAAGCTTCGGTGTAAATATTTTTTCTTTACACCCGATTATTATACCATCAAATTGTCATTTGTCAAGAGAAAAATAAAAAAAGCCGAGACATTCTCGGCTTTTTTCTTTTTCTTACAGAATTCCGCTGAAAAAGAGGAACAGAAGGACGAAGACGCAAAGCAGCGCAAGTCCCACCCACAGAAACGTGGCACGGTAGGGCTGCTTTTTCTCCCCTACCGGAACGGAAACCAGTCTTGCACGGCGCAGGGCTGTCACCAAGGGCTTATACAAAAGCAGGGTCAAAGCCATGTTGATGCCTCCCTTGATAGCGTTAAAGGGGAAAAAGACCGTAGCGAGCATGCCTGCCACCTGTCCGCGGGGAATGCCCATGTAAAGCGGGGTGATAAGATAATTCCACAGTACCATACAGGCAGTCATAAAGATCAGTCCCGCACCCAGTCCGTACACCGCACCCTTATAGCTTCTTTGCTTTTTATAGATCAGCGCGGCCGGAAGCGAAAAGGCAACGGTGGAAACGATATTCATAATACAACCGTAGATGCCCGTAGAGCTGATGGTAAGCATTTCGATCACGGAAACGATCACCGTGATCAAAACGGTATAAAGGGGACCGAATAAAAAACCCGCCACGGCCACCACCGCATCCTTGGGATCGTAACTGAGAAAGCCCAGCACGTCGGGTATCACACGGCCCAAAAGCACCGCCGCAAAGGACAGTGCACAAAACATGGCGATCAACGCCAGTTCCTTGACACCGAATTTCTTATTATCTTTCATTTGCTCCTCCAAAAAAAGAGCGCCCCTGCAGAAAGCAGGGGCGCGAAAGAACGTAACAATGTTACGGTTTGACCTTCTTTCATCCGGACTTTACCGTCGGTGCAGGAATTTCGCCTGCTCAGCCTTGCGGCTCGTGGACTTTACCACCGGTGTGGAATTTCACCATCCCCTGAAGATCTGTTATTTGATTTTTTAATTAGGCAATAACCTCGGTAACGACACCGGAACCAACGGTTCTGCCGCCTTC
>JAFQMA010000017.1 GCA_017414535.1 Clostridia bacterium
AACGGAGACACTTCGTAAAGAAGTAGTCTCCGTTTTCTATATAAAGAAAAAATGACACTTTCAGTTAGTGAAAGTGTCATAGTGGGTTACATACTTTGAGAAAGGTAAATACTCGCCGAAAACAAAGAATATCATTCTCGGCAGGTAAAGCGATATTGCAAACCAAAGGTTTGCAGTGATATTTGACCTGCGGTCAAGTTATATGAAAGCCTTGCGGCTTTCGTGATATTATATTCGCCTATAAGCTGTCCGAAGGACAATATAACTTGGCAAAAGCCAAATATAACTGCGAAGCAATATAACTCGCCGACAGGCGAATATAACTGAGGCACACTTCCTTACGGAGTGTGCCTCAAGGTCGGCTCTTTTTGTTGCGTATTGCTTACAGGATCTCCGAAAGCTTCCTTGCGGAGGCATAGCGATCGTCGGGGTTGACACTGGTGCATTTGCGGATGATCCGTCCTGCCCGTCCGCTCGCGATGCGGCGGCTGGGGTGACAGCCTGTCAGAAGCACGTTGTAAAGCACGCCCAAGGCGTACAGGTCGGTGCGCACGTCGCTTTGGGCAAGGCCCAGCTGCTCGGGAGCGGCGTAGCCCACCGTGCCCATGACGCGGGTATCCTTCCCTTCGGGCAGGATCTTGCGGGTGATGCCGAAATCGATGAGCACAGCGGTGCCGTCTTTTTTGATGATGACGTTTTCGGGCTTTACGTCCCGATGGACAAAGCCCAACCCATGAAGCACGTCCAGTGCGTGACACAGTCCCTGCATGATGGTTCTGACGGCCTTGGGACTCGGCTTTTCCTCGGTCAGAAGGTCGGCCAGTGTTTGTCCCTCCACATATTCCTCCAGCACCACGGTGCCGTCCTCCAGTCCGATGACGTCGTAGATCTCGGGCAGATTATCACAGCGGATGGGAACGAGGGCCTCGTAGGCGATACATTCCTCCGGAATGGAATGGAGCACCAGCTCCCGCTTCAGCGTTTTGTGGCGCAGGCGCAAAATGGTCACACCGTTTTTTTGAGAAAGGATCGTCAGGATCCCGTAGGTCTTCAGCACGCTGTCAATATAATCGCTTCGGGTCATGGCGTCTCCTTTCGAATGGATTTAAGGGGCGGGGGCGTTGTAGTAGACGGTGGGGTCGAAGCTGTCCGGGAAAGCTTCCTTTCCGTTACCGAACGTCGCCTTCCATTCCTCCTCGGTTCCCTCGTAATAAATGGTTTCAATATAGCAGCCGTCGAAGGCCAGGTAACCCACGTTTGTCAGAGAGCGGGGGAGATACAGGGTGCGGAGATTCTCGCAATACATAAAGGCGTAAAAGCCGATGGATTTCAAGCCGGAGGGGAGAATCACCGTTTCTATTGCTTTTTCTTTATAAAAGGCACCGCCCACGATCTGTGTGGTTCCTTCTCTGATGCGGACGGTGGCGGAAGAAGTGCCCTTATAGCCGAAGCAGAAGCGATCCAGATAGATCAGACCGTCGGGCAGAGAATTTTTCCAAGGGCCGATCAGGGAGGAGGATCCGATGTATTCCAAGCTATTGGGAATGACGATGTCTATCAGCGCATTCCAGCCCATGAAAGGGGCAAATTCCTCTCCTACGTGGGTGACGCCTTCCTCAAAGACGATCTTTGTTGCCTGACCCCAGACGGTGGGAGCGTCCGTCATTTCGTAGCTGCCCGTATGGGTACCGCCGAAAACGTAAAGCACAGTGCCGTACATTTCCCAGGTGCAATCGCCCGTGGTACCCCGTGCCTTCAGTGCACCGCCCTCCCGATCGGGCTCGTTTGCAGGCGTCTGCGTCGAGGTGGTAGGTGAGGTGGAGGAGGTGTCGGGCACGGGAGTAATAACGATGGGGGATTTGGTCACGTCGGGGGAGCGGGTGGTGCTTACCGACGTGGTGCTTCCCTTCGTGCCGGTGGTGGAGACGGGACCCGCGCTGCTTGAGGGCGCGGTGGCGGAGGTGCTGTGAGAGGGATCTTTTCCGTCGCCCTCTTCCGCTGTGAGCCCCGCCTTCTCACCCGTCTCGCCGCGGCTCTCTTCGCTTGTCCTTTCCTCCGTGGCCGGCGCCTCCTCTTGGGGTGTGTCGGGGGCGGTCTGAGCGGAGAGAAGAGAAAATAGCAAAAGCCCCGCCAGAAGAAGGGGCAGGGCAAAGCGATATAAAAAGGGGCGAAGCGACCGACGTGCGGGAGGGACCGTGCGGATCTTTCCCTGCAGAGAGGTCATGCAATTGAGACAGAAGCGGGCGGAATCCTCCAGCTCTGCCTTGCAGTGGGGGCAATGTTTCATCAGCCGATAAAGTCCTTACAGTAACGGAATAACAGCTCGTTGATCTCCGGTACGCTCATTTTCTTGCAGATGCCGTAGATGACCACGCTGTCATAGGGGAGCTTAACGTAAAGAGGCGCGTAGCCGGCACAGCGAAGCAGCTCCTGCACGTGGCTCGGTGCAAGCTGCATGCCTACGGCCAGCGCCAGAAGCTTCTTGCGGGAGGGCTTTCTTTTTCCGGAAAAGATCTGATAGGCGTAGATCTCGTTGAGGCCGGAATTACGGATCACGTCGGTCTTGGAGAGGGAGATGCCCTTCATCAGCTCCTCCAGCAGGGCGGGCAGCTCCTTCTGCAGCAGCTGGGACTCATTTTCTTCGTAAAAGGTTTTAAAGTCGGGACAGAGGTCCAATTCCTTGATCAGTTCAGCCGTGTCTTTTACCATGATGCACCATCTCCTTGTTTTCTTTCGACAGTATAGCACAAGAAAAGACAAAAGGCAACTATGCATTTTGCATAATAAACAAAAAAGCCCCCGATGTTACGGGGACTTTTTTTGTTTTTACTTAACCCAGGTTCAGGGTCGCATCCAAGGTCTGCAGGGTCTTGAGGTAAGCGCGGTAGTTGGCTCTCAGATTGCACTTGGAGCTGAATTCGCTGTAGGAATTTTCAAATTCGCCGGTGGTGTTGTTGTAGATGTTCTGGTAGTGAGTCAGCAACAGATCGTAGTAATCGGGGGTACCGTAATTGATCTGTGCCCAAACGTCCTTGGTGTACTCCTCCCACTGACCGAACAGCTTGACCCAGGAGGCCTCTGCCGCCTCGGACCAATCGTAGGTGAAGCCCAGGAAGGGGTTCATGTAGGAGTTGAGGTTCTTCTGCTTTGCCTTCTCCACGTAATCGGGATCCATGGTGGAGGGCACGGCGCCGATGAGGGCGTTGCCGGACTTGAAGAAGTCCATGGTGTAGGAATCGTCGATGACGGTGATGACGTTCTTATTCATGGGATCGGTCTTGTAGTGCACGTCCTCCACACCGAAGGTGAGCAGGTTTCTCAGCTCGGAATCGCACATAATCAGCTGCAGGACCTCCATGGCTCTTTCGGGATCCTCACAGTACTTGCTGATACCGAACAGACCGTTCTGCAGGGCGGCCTCGGTATTGAAATCGGCACCCTTGTAGAGCACGGTGGTGTAGCCCTTTTCCACCCAGGAAAGTCTCTCTTCCTCGGTCATTTCACGAACGGAGAGGAAGAAATTCTCGTTGGTGTCGGAAAGATAACCGTTTTCACGGTACAGCGCCTTGGTGGCGGCGTATTTTACAACGGCGTCACGGCCGGGATCGGTGCTGTCGGGCTTCAGGGAGGAATAGATGTCGGTGGCGGTGAATCTGCCGCCTGCCAGGTTTTCGGTGTAGGCACCCAGCATGTGACCGTTGGCAATACCCTCGTAGAAGGTATAGTTCTCGATGCCGAAATCACCGTAGATGGGGGTGACACCGGGTTCGCCCGCCTTCACCTGAGCGAAAACGTCGTTCAGATCGGTGATGGACTTGATCTTGGAGTAATCCACACCGTACTTTTCAGCCAGGGCGGTATTGAATACGAAATAGGTCTCGTTGGTGGTGATGCCGTGGTTGTTGGGAATGCCGTACAGGGCGTTCTCAATGGTGGCAGCGGTCAGGAAGGAGGGGTAAACAAAGTCGCGGATCAGCTTGAATTTGCTTTCCATCATGCCGGACAGATCCTGCAGGAGACCCTGCTTGACCCAGCTGGCGTAATCGGTGCCGTTGGGAACGAAGATGATGTCCATCTGCACGTCCTTCACGACGGCCACGTCCTTGCCCTGAGAGATGAGCTCCTTCTCTTCCTCGGCCTTCTTCTTGGCCTCTTCCTCTTTCTGCTTGGCCTCCAGTCTCTTCTGCTGCTCGTACTCGCGTCTTTCATCTACGGAAAGGGTGGCCTTGTAGGCGGCCTCGCTCTTGGCGGCGGCAGCGGCTTCCTCGGCGGCCTTCTTGGCGGCGGCCTCCTGCTCGGCAAACTTATCGTACATGGCGTTCAGCCCTGCCTGATATTCTGCCTCGGTAAAGAAGCGCAGGTCAATGGCGGTCTTGTATTTTGCAACGCAGTAGTTGCTGACCTTCTCCTCCACCAGTGCCAGTGCATCGGGGGTGGTTTTACCATCGGTGATGGCGTAGATGGTCAGTGCTGCGTTCTTTCTCTGTACGTCCTCTTCTT
This sequence comes from Clostridia bacterium, assembly GCA_017414535.1. Classification (GTDB taxonomy): domain Bacteria; phylum Bacillota; class Clostridia; order Oscillospirales; family SIG627; genus RGIG5579. The sequence goes on from JAFQMA010000017.1 coordinate 4,501, forward strand.
CGGTGCCGGTTTCTTCCTCCTCGGAAGAGCAGGCGGTCATGCAAAGGGAAAGGAGCATGACGACGGCCATCAGAAGACACATGAGTCTCTTTTTCATGAAATGGGTTCCTCCTTCAGTATCATGCCGTGAAAAATACGGCCAATTACCTATATTTTACACGAAAACGGGAAAGGTGTCAAGGGAAAGGGTACTTGTTAATATCTCTAAAATGAGAATGGGAAAACTGTACCACTTGCCAAATTTATGTTGTGAGTGTGAAGATAATATGAAAAAATATCAGTCCAGATAATCCTTCAGCTTTTTGGCACGGCTGGGATGGCGCAGCTTGCGCAGGGCCTTGGCCTCGATCTGACGGATACGCTCACGGGTGATGTTGAATTCCTTGCCTACCTCCTCCAGGGTGCGGGTGCGCCCGTCGTCAAAGCCGAAGCGGAGCTTGAGCACCTGCATTTCGCGGGGGGTGAGGGTGTGGAGCACCTCGTCCAGATGCTCGCGCAGCATGGCGTAGCTGGCGGCCTCGGCGGGCGCGGGTGCGTCATCGTCGGGAATGAAGTCGCCCAGGTGGCTGTCCTCCTCCTCACCGATGGGGGTTTCCAGAGAAACGGGCTCCTGCGCGATCTTCATGGTCTCGCGCACCTTTTCCACGGGGATGTTCATGACCT
>JAFQMA010000018.1 GCA_017414535.1 Clostridia bacterium
CAACTGAGCTAAAGGCACATTTCGGGCTGATCACCGTTCCCGGCACTTCTCTTGTCCCCGAAGGGTGGAGCGGGTGATGGGACTCGAACCCACGCGGCCAGCTTGGAAGGCTGGACTTCTACCATTGAACTACACCCGCGGGTGCTCGACCTAAAAAAGCCGCTCGATTATGTTACCACAAAGCGGACGGATTGTCAATAACTTTTTTTGAAAAAACTTGAATTTTCCCCATATTTCCGTAACAATTCCATGAAAAAATCTTTTTTAAAAAAATTTAAAAACCCCTTGACAAAGCCATTCCCTCAGCCTATAATATATAGGCTATCTGGGTGTAGCGCAGATGGTAGCGCGCTACCTTGGGGTGGTAGAGGCCGTGGGTTCAAATCCCGCCACTCAGACCAGCAAGTGCCGAGTCCACGACTCGGCACTTTTGCATTTGCGAGTATAGTTCAGTGGTAGAACGTCAGCTTCCCAAGCTGAACATGCGGGTTCGATTCCCGTTACTCGCTCCAAAGAACGAAGCGATCGCTTCGTTCTTTTTTTCATTCATCCGAAGATCTCGTCACAGGCTTTTTTGTTGCGCTGAGCCTTTTTGTTACCGCCGTTTGCGGCAAAGAGCAGAAGCTCTCTTGCTTTATCATAATCCCGCTCCACGCCGCGGCCGTAGTAGTAGCAGGCGGCAAGATTATTCTGTGCGGCGGCAATGCCGAGATCGGCGGCGCGGGTCAGCCAGCGGACCGCTTCTTTATCATCCTGCTTCACACCGCGTCCTTCATAATAGCAAACGCCCAGATCATACATGGCAAGCGCTTCGCCCTGCTCCGCAGAGGCAAGATACCATGCCGCACCTTTTTCATAGGATAGCTTCACACCCCAGCCGCAGCTGTAATAGGCACCAAGCCTCAGAGCTGCAAGGGAATGCTTTTGCAGGGCGGCCTTCTCCAGCCACACTGCCGCAAGGGCAAGATCCCGTCCGTTTCGTCCGTGGCCGCCCTCATCGTAAAGGGCAACGCTGTATTGCGCCTTGCTATGTCCCTTCTCGGCGGCGGCAAGATACCAATCGTAGGCCGAAAGAAGATCCTTCTCGATTCCAAAGCCTTCGGCATAGCACCAGCCGAGATTAAACATTCCGTCGGCATTCCCCTTCTCTGCGGCAAGGCGTGTCCAGCGGTAAGCCGCGGCAAGATTCTTTTCCGTGCCGTGACCGACGATATAGAAATAGCCAAGGCGAAGGGCAGCGGTGGCAAGTCCTCCCTCGGCGCTTTTTTTCGCCCATAAAAAGGCATTCTCCGCGTCATAAAGAGGAAAGCTCTTATCGTAATACAGACAGCTCAAGCGGAATTGCGCCTGCACGTCTCCTGCGAGAGCGGCGCGGTAGACGGTCTGCTGCTCGGCAGAGGCCGTTTCGAAAAACAGGGGGATACAGCCCTCCTTTTTCTCCTGCATCAGCGCCAGATCCCGATCGATATAAACAGAAGCCTTGCCTGCCGCCTTTCTCTTTTTCAGCTCCTCCAAGGCGGCGTGGTAATGGGAAAAGGCCTTGGCAGGAGAGGCATGATGGGGATTGCTCAGGCAATAATCTCCCAGCTCCCGTTCCCGAAGCTCCGGCAGTGAGCTCTCCGCGCCTCCCATGCATCCCTCCGCATCGGTGCGGTGCAGGTGCACGATCCGTGCGGCGGCGTCTTGATCTCCCTCGTCAGCCGCCCACTGCAGCACCTCGCAGGCCGTTTTCAGATCGGGCGTGCCCCCTGCCGCATCACAGCAGGCATCGGCATACTCCAGATACACTTCGCGACACTTGTGAAAGGCCGCGTTACCCAAATATTCTCGGGCGGCCTTGGAGTTTTTGGCAACACCCCTTCCGTCGCGATAGGCCCGTCCGATATAGGCCTCGGCACGGTTACAGCCGTCATCGGCGGCAGGAAGGCTCAATGCAAAGACCTCCCGAGGGGAAAGAGACGGAAAAAGACCCGCCTCATAAAAGGCGGCAAGGAAGCAGGCGGCAGGCAGATAGCCCTTCTGAGCCAGTTTTTTAACCTCGGAAAGGGCCCCCTTTTCATCCTTTTTGCCATGCAAGCCGTAAAACTCGGCGTAGGCAAGATAGAGGGCAGCGGCAGGATCCCGACGGGCGGCAGAGCGCAGCTTCCCCTTCTCCATACCGTCAAAGGGACTGTGAAAGAAGGGGCAGGTCCTTCCACGGGAGGAGCAATAGTAGCATTGGGAACAAAACATTGCTTTTTCCTCCTCAGGCGTCCGGATCGTCAAACAGAAGATCGCCGCGGGACAGCTCCATCCGCAGGCTTTCGGGACGGGGCTTGGCACTCGGATTGAAGGAGCCGTACATAGGCGGGGGATCCGTTGACACGTCGTAGCGGATACGGTTCATATAGGTATCCGTGGACATAAAATCGTCGTGATGCCAATTATGCCGCTGTACGATCGCTTCCTTTTGCTCAAAGGTCAGAGAGGGGTCGTCCAGCGCATTCGCCACGTTTTGGCGGTCGTTAAAGAGATCGCCGGTGATCTCGTATGGGTCGTAGCACATAGTTTCCTCCGTGGTTCGTTCTGCCACCATGATATCACAGTTGGGGTAAAAAATCAACCGACGAGCTCATCCTCCAGCACCAGCACGTTGACCTTACCCGTTTGGGCAGTGCCTGCGTCAATAGCGATCAGGCCGTTGCCGTAAAAGATGGAATCATCCTCCTCCCTGCGCTTCGGATCGACAAGGTAGGCGTAAAAGCAGGGCATATGACCGCAGACCAGATTTTTTTCGGGGAAGGGCGCTTCCCCGTCGTAATACTCCGTAAAGCGGCATTTTCTGGCGCCTCGCCACGCTTCGGGGGTGGCACGGTACGGATCGCGGGGGTACCAGCCGTGGACGAAAAAGTAGTTTTTCGTTTCAAAATAGAGGCGCGTCTCCTCCAAATATTCGAACAGACGGTCCACCGTGCGGGTCTTGCCGGAAAAATCCACACTTCCGTCGGGAGAGAGGCCTGCGTAGCGACCGAAAAAGCTTTGCAGGGTAGTAAGAGTGCCGTTGCGGTAATGGTGCGGGCTCATTTCCCCCGTATTGAGAAGATCCTCCAGCATATCCTCGTGATTGCCGCGAAGGAGGACCTTGTGCTTCAGCCGCTCCACGTAGCGGAGGACCTCCATATTCTCCCTTCCCCGATCGAAAAGATCCCCGAGGGAGACGAAAAGATGCTCTTTATTGTGCGGATCAAAGCCCGCCTCGTCCAGGGCCTTTTTCATGGCGGTAAAATGTCCGTGCACGTCGGACAGAACAAAAAGCTTTTTCTTCACTTCTCCCCCGCCTCCTTTTTTCCGAGGATCTCGATGGCTCGCTTGGCATCACTCTCACTGAGGCCGCGGAAGGAGGCTGTCCTGACCACGCGTCCCTCCAAAAAATCGGCCTCCAGGAAGGCATCGTCCAATACTGCGAAATTCTGCGTTTCCGGATGGAGCGCCAGCCACGTCCACAGCTCCTCCTCCCTGCCGTTACGGTGGGTGGGCGTTTTCGACGTGATCTCAATGCCGTGAGACAGAAGTACCTCATGGAGCTTTTTTCCTGCAGCGGAGCGCTTTTCCTCCTGCACGTCCCAATGGGAGCGCCAGGAGCTTGTCAGCACCACCCGAGCGCCCGTTTCCTCTATGATACGGCGGACGCGGCGAAGCTTTCCCTCCTTCATGATGGGGCCGTCGGAGGACGTGCCTCCGTAGGCGGAATTTAAGACGCCGTCAATATCCAAAAACAAGACCTTCATGTCTTTTCCTCCTTGACAAAATGCTTTTTTCCCACACAGAACAAACGGAAGGGAGTGCAAAACCTTCCCGCTTCATCCAGATCGGCCCAGAGCTCCATATCCTCGTAATCCTCGGCGCCGAAGCCCCAGGAATCCATCCAGTATCTGCCGTCGGGCCGCACGGTCCAATAGATGCGCCAGCCACCGTCCCGGCGAGCCTTCACGTACAGCTCGTACTGTAGCTCGGGCACGATGCGAAAGCCGTCAAGCTCCCGCTTCAGTTCCTCCGTTTCCTCCACGCCGGGGAAGGTGACGAAAATGCCTTCCGAATCTAAGATCCTGCTGACCGTTTTCCCTTCTTCGTCGGCAAAATACAAGGACAGATCCTGCTTTACACCGCATTGGGGTCGACCAACGTAAAAGCGATTGGGACGGGGAAAATTCGTTTCTTTCATTCGCTCTCTCCTTTGATTATATCACGCAATATCCTGATCTGCCAACCGATCCTTTTCAGAGGCCCCGAAATAAGCCATGGGACGGTCGTGGTGGAGGTAAGAATAAACGTACACACTGTCGTTATAGGGGAGCTTCTGCTTCGGCCTTTCTCGCGAAAAGGCGGGATCGGCACGGAATTCCTTGCAGAGATAGGCCATTTCAAAATGGGTCTTGGAGGGAGGGCGGTTCAGGCGCTTGATATAGCCCTCTCCCCGCTCCAGAGCCTCCAGTCGGTTGACGGACAGCACAGGAATCTCCACGGTGCCGCACTTATCGGGATAAAGGACGGCCTCCAGCGTACGGACACGGGTATTGCCGCATTTTTCCGAAAAGGCCTTTTTCGTCTGGTGACTTTGTGAGCCAAGAAAAAGCTCCACGTTGCAGTTGGCACGGATAGTCTCTGCATCGGCGGTGCCGTAGTTACTTTCGATCTGCTCGTAGGACTGCACATACAGCTGAAAGACGATCCTGCGGGAAAGAGCCGTGGAGATCTTGGAGGAAAAGGCGCTGATAACGGGGATATTGGCAAATTCGTCCAGGATGAAGAACAGCTCGCGCTCCAGCTTGCCCTCGGGGGCGGCATCCGCACGGGAAAGCATTTGGCGGTAGAGCCAATCAACGAAAAGACCCGCGATGAAATAATCGCTCTTTTCATAATCCCGCGTTACCAGAAAGATGGCGAAGGGAGCGCCGCTCCCGTCGTCCAGCTCCACACTCTGATCATTGGCAAGGGCGTAGATCTTGGGAGTGAACCACTGGCGCATAAGATTGTCGAAATATCCCAGATAGCTACGGGTGGTGGGAGGGGCGTTTTCAAAGAAGCCGCGCATGTGGCGAAGGGATTCGTCGCTTGTCCTTTTATGGAACAGCTTGGAATTTTTCAGTAACGGAGTAACGATATTGTAAGAGGCAGTATTCAGAACGCCCTCCCTCAGGATCTCGTAATAGCGCTGCATATTCATAAAATTCATATGCTCCCGACGGAAGCCGCTTCGCTCGTCCTGCGCATCCTCCAGCATAAGATAGATCATACCGCGCAGGATCTCCATGGCACCCTGAGGCCAGCCCGGATCGCGACAGCCGTCAAGGCAGGGGGCGCCCATGGCATCTACCAGCTGGTCGACCAGGGCGCAGGTATCGCTTTCGATATCGGCCTTTTTATTGGCCACCGCAAGATCCGCATCCACACGGTCCGCAAAAGCCTTACCGTTAAAGGCCCAGAAGCAACCGAGCCGTTCGAACTCATCCAGGGTGGAGGTCATCTCAAATTCGCCCAACTGGATCAGCGTGGGGTGAAATACCAAAGATTCCTCCACACGGCTTAACGCCACGTAGCTGTCGTAGATCTCAAGGAGAGGATTCCACGTATCGGAGCGACTGACGTTTTTAAAATTGAGGGAATAGACCCGATAGCCGCGACTGCGCAGAAGGGGCGCCATATTTTTATAGATCTCGCCCTTGGGGTCGGTGATCATAAATTGAGGCTTGTTCTTTTTGGCGGAAAGCACGCCCAGAGAGTCCATGACGTGACCCCAGGTCTTACCTACCTGCGTCGTGCCCACCACCAGCGTGTGGGCGTTTTCCTGCAGGGTAACGGAAAGCTCCCCCTGTCCATCCCGCTCCAAAGAATACAGCATGCCCCAGCATTCCCTCTCCGAAAGGGCGGAATAAGGCAGGGTCTCAAGGCCGTAACGGCTTTTGTATTCCTCACGCTCCAGCAGGCGGCTGTTGGGGAAATAGCGGTCGTTATAGGCCGCCTCACATTTTTTATTCAATGATTTTGCCTGAAAGATCGTATTCATCGCTGCACCTGAAATCCTATATTTTTTTGTTTTGCATTTTCCTCCGAAAGGAGGGTGTGTCCCCAGCCCTTTTCGCTCCACTGTGCGATCAGACCGATCTTTTGCTCGTAGGTATAGTCCTCGGAAAGAAGAAGAGATGCCATAGGGTGATTGACCAACCCGTCCCTGCGGGGCAAAAGATAAAAGGCGGCAAAAAGACTCGGCAGGGAAGCCTTTCCCTTCTCGGCCGGATATAGGACAGACAGGACACTCTCCTCTACCGGCTTTCCTTCCTTGCGGTACAACTCCCGCAAAAGGAGCTCGGCCGACTCATCGCCCCACAAAACACAGGTCAGAAGGGCTCGCTCCGCCTTGGCGGGATCGCTTTCACAGCCGATGCCCAGGAAAAAAAGCAGCCCCAGCTGGCGGGTGGCGGCAAGGCTTCCCCTTCGGGAAAGAGTCTCGATCTGCCAGAAACGCAGACGTGCCTCGTAGGGATGATGAAAATACTCCCTCTTCATCAGCTGGCGGATCTGTCTCAGGGAGGCCGCGTCAGCGGCCAGCAGGGCGTTTTCACCCAAATACGCTTCCTCCAGCACTTGCCCCTTGATCTCGAAAAGCTCCAGCAGCTCCATATCCTCCTCATCCAAAAACTCGGTGGAGGAGATGGCCTGATAATCGGTCACGAGACCGATCTGCATCATAGGACCCAGAATCAGCTCGGAAAGGAGTGCCACGGTATCGGCGGAAAGCCCCATGGCCTCCCCCACGAATGCCATCAGACATCGCGCATCCGCATCGCCCTCGGGGGAATTATAGGTGGTTTGGGTGGTGGCGACAAGGCACATGGCGTGCAGTGCTTTAACGTGCTCCAGAGCAAGAGCCTTCTCTTTAAGCCTCATCACCGATCACCTCGTCGATCAGACCGTATTCCTTGGCCCCTTGGGGCGTCAGGAAAAAGTCCCGATCCGTATCGCGCGCGATCTCCGCCGCGCTTTTGCCCGTGGCGGAGGACAGGATCCTTTCCAGCTTTTGCTGAGCGAAGAACAGCTGCTCCGCGCGGAGCTTTACGTCGCTGGCCTGAGAAAAGGGGATACTGCCCAGGGCCTGATGGATCATCACGGTGCTGTTGGGAAGAGCGTAGCGCTTACCCCGCGCACCCGCCGCCAAAAGCACGGCGGCCATGCTGGCGGCCTCTCCCACGCAGTAGGTGGCAACGTCGCATCGGATGTGGCGCATGGTATCGAAAATGGCAAGCCCTGCCTTGACACTGCCGCCGGGGGAATTGATGTAAAGACGGATCTCCCTTTCGGGATCCTTCGCCTCCAAAAAGAGAAGCTGGGCAATGACCGCGCAGGCGACGGCATCATCGATGGCATCAAAAAGCAGGATGATGCGGTCGGAAAGCAGAGAGGAAAAGACGTCCACGGGAGCACTTCCCAGGGGCTGCTTGTCGTAATAGGCGGGGATGGGGATCAAGTCCTTCACCTTCCTTTCTTTTTATAGGTCGTCGTATTCGTCCTCTTCGTTGAAGAAGAGGCAGTCCCAGGGATCAATGCAAATGATCTCTACGGGATCGTTGGAAAAATCAGGACAGTCGGCCTCAAGATCGGCGATGGTGCCTTTTTCCAAAAAGGCCAGCGTTTCGGGGTCGAGCTTATAATCGAAAACATCAAGCATGGCTTCCTCCGAATTTGTGTTTTCTTGTGAGGGGAAGGACTCTTCCCTTCCCTTCTTACATGTCATCCCAGTCGTAATCACAGCCGCATTCGTAGTCGCCCAGGCTCCAATCGTCGGAAAAGCCGCATTCGTAAGAGCCGAAGGAAACGTCATAGGGATCGGACAGGGTCTCGTATTCGCCGAGGGTGTAAAAGGTATCGTATTCGTCATAGGTGGTGAAGTAATCACTGTTGAAATCGTACATGGTGTTTCTCCTTTTTTTGTATTTTGCAAGGCCTTGTGCCTTGGTTGACTCTATTATCATCCAAAATTTTTGGTGCGCAAGTTAAAAATTAAAGTTATTTCGCCAAAAAATGAGGTATAGGTGCGCAAAAAAATATTGACAAGTATTTTTAGGCGTTTTATAATGGATCTGACCAAAAAAACGGAGGTTGTTGCCATGGCGAGTATGCCGGAATGGAAGAAAAAAGCAAGAGATATCTTTATCAATGAGATCTACCGAAAATTTCAGAATGATACGGGAAAGAGCGACGAGCGGATCGCGAACGAGCTTGGCATCTGTGTGAGCACCATGCGCAACACGCTCAATAAGGAGGAGTATTTCAACACGGATTTTGCCATTGCCTTCTGCACCCATTACAAGATCGGCGATCTGAATTATCTCTTTACGGGCGTTCCCGCCGAGCCGAGGGCAGACGTGAGCGAGGAGGGAAGCTTTACGGTGTTCCGGCATTCCGCGGATTGCCACACCTTAGAGGACGAGGCCTTTTTGGGCACCTTTTACGGCTATTGCAGAAACACCCAGTACAACCACATTCTTGACGATTTCATTTTAGACGTGACGCGCAGTATCAAGGGCACGGTGCAGGCCAGACTTCACTTAAACACCCACAACCAAAGGGGCGAGGTCGCGGAAAAGATCCTCTACGGCAAGCCCATGCACTTAGAGCCCGACACCGTTTACATGGTGATGCAATCGGATCGGGGGGACGATCTGTTTATTTTCCAATACAGCTGGTTCAAGATCAATTCCGGCAAAAGGCTTTACTGCCGCTACGGCGGGCTCCTTACCCCCTGCCGCGGCACGGTACGCTTCCCGCAGGTGCAGAGCTTCGTTTTACTGGATGCCCCCGTGAAGGAGGAAAATCTCCCTTACGTAGACGGCTTTTTGGATCTGACGCAGGACAAGATCCCCGTGCCTGCCCACCTCATGGACGGTGAGGACGGACTTTTACAAAGGGACGAATCGGTCAAGTCCTTTTTCAAGGCCTGCCGCGGGGTGCATTACGAAAAGGAGGAGTTTTACTGCTACTCCGAGCGAGTGCTTCTGGCCTTGGGCGAGGCCTGCGGCGTAGAGCGCGATCTGACGGCCAAGACCATTTTGACCCTGAAGAAAAACTCCATCAATCCCAAGGTGGTGGACTTCCCCGACCAAAAGGTCTATTCCAAATTCCTCTCCTCCCTGACGGAAAAAACGGAAGCGTAAGAAAAAGCCATCTCGCCTCAGCGAGGTGGCCTTCTTTTTTCCTTTGCAGGCAGAATGAAGGAAAAGCACTTGTTTTTTTTCGTGCAGTATTATATAATAAGATATTAAAATGCTCATTGTACCCTTTTGCAGGGAAAGAAAGGATCCGAGCCATGGCCGCTGATACCGTACAACTGTTTTCCATCTTAGATGAAAGCGGAAAAAAATACGATAAGGAAAAGATCCAGCGCGCATTTCTCTATGCGGAGAAGGCGCACTGCGGTCAGTTTCGCAAATCGGGTGAGGAATATATCTATCACCCTCTTGCCGTGGCGCAGATCTGTGCGGAGCTGAATCTGGATACGGATGCCATTTGTGCCGCTCTGCTTCACGATATCGTGGAGGACTGCCCCGATGCCAGCCTTGACGATCTGGAAAAGGAATTCGGCAAAGACGTGACCCTTTTGGTAGACGGTCTGACAAAGCTCGTTGCCATCCCCTTTGAGGATAAGGAAGAGGAGCATATCGAAAACCTGAGAAAAATGTTCCTTGCCATGAGCCGTGACATCCGCGTGATCCTCATTAAACTCTGCGACCGTCTGCACAACATGCGCACCCTGTCCTCCCATCTGGAGGAAAAGCAAAGACTGATCGCTCTGGAGACCATGCACGTTTACGCGCCCCTGGCACACCGTCTGGGTATCCAGCGCATCAAGCAGGAGCTGGAGGGACTGGCCCTGCAGTACCTGGATCCCATCGGCTACGAGGAGATCCACGACTGGATCGAGACCAAATACGGTGAAAACCGCGACTTTATCGAGCAGGTGCAAAGCGATATCGCCGAGCGCCTCACCGAGGAGGGCATGAATTTCTCCATTAAGGGGCGCGTCAAGAGCATTTACTCCGTCTATCGCAAAATGTACCGAGCCGCCAAGAGCTTTGACGAGATCTACGATTTTTACGCCGTGCGCGTCATTGTGGATACGGAAATGGAATGCTACACGGTGCTGGGTATGATCCATGAAAGATACCACTCCATTCCCGGCCGCTTCAAGGATTATATCTCCACCCCCAAGCCCAATAACTACCGCTCCCTGCACACCACGGTCATCGGTCGTGCGGGCGTGCCCTTTGAGGTACAGATCCGCACGGCGGAGATGCACCAGATCGCGGAATACGGTATTGCCGCACACTGGAAATACAAGAGCGGCGCCAAAGCCGACGAAACGGTAGGTAAGAAGCTGGAATGGATCCAGATGCTTTTGGAAAGCGAACAGAAATCACTGGACTCCGAGGAATACCTCACCCCCCTGAAGATCGATATTTTCGAGGACGAGATCTTCGTCTTCACGCCCAAGGGCGACGTGGTGAGCCTCCCCACGGGCTCCTGCGGCATTGATTTTGCTTACGCCATTCACTCGGGCGTGGGCAATAAGATGGTGGGCATCAAGATCAACGGCGCCATTGCGCCCATCACCACCGTTCTGCAAACGGGCCAGATCGTGGAGGTCCTCACCTCCTCCGCCTCCAAGGGTCCCAGCCGCGACTGGCTGAAGATCGTCAAGAGCGGTGAGGCAAAAAACAAGATCCGCGGCTGGTACAAAAAGGAAAAGAGAGAAGAGAACATTCAGCTTGCCCGCACCGAGGTGGACAAGGAATTCGATAAGATCCGCGGCGGCATCAGTGACGAGGAAAAGGATCGCATCATGACGGCCATTGCCCAAAGGCACGGACTGGGCAGTCTGGACGATCTTTACAACTCCATCGGCTACGGCGGTATTGCCCTCTCCAAGATCCACGTAAAGATCCGCGACGAGATCGAGCGCTCCCTGCAGGCGAACACCCCCGTCCAATTGGAGGTGACTCGGACCGTTACGGAAAAGAAGATCCAGAAGAAATCCAGCAGCGGCGTCATCATTGAGGGGCTGGACGGCTGTCAGGTAAAATTCGCCAAGTGCTGCTCTCCCCTGCCCGGAGACGAGATCGTGGGCTTTATCACCCGCGGCTACGGCGTTTCCGTGCATAAATATACCTGCCCCCACGCCATGCAGGGACTGCAGGGACCCGAGAAGGATCGCTGGGTGACGGCCTCCTGGGCGGCCTCTGCCGAGCAGGTGCAGACCAATGCCTACAATGCGGTGCTTCAAATTCTGGTAGCAGACAACATCGGCGTGATGGCGGCCATTTCCACCGCTCTGGCCGATATGCGTATTCCCATTTCCGCCATCAGCACCCAAAACGGACCCAACAAGACCAGCCTTCTGACCCTCACCATCGGGATTAAGGGCAGAAGTCATCTGACCGCCGTTTGCGAGCGGCTGAAGAAAAACAAGGACATCATCAAGATCACGGGAGGTTAATATGCGCGCCGTACTGCAAATCACAAGCAAGGCCCGTCTTTCCTGCGAGGGAGAGACCGTTTCCGATTGCGGCAAGGGACTTTGCGTGCTTTTGGGGATCGAAGGCAGTGATACCCGCGCCGAGGCGGACAGGATCATCGATAAGATCCTGAAAATGCGCATTTTCCAAGATGACGCAGGAAAATTAAACCTTTCCCCCGTACAGGTGGAGGCGGATATTTTGGTGGTTTCCAACTTCACCCTTTACGGCAACTGCAAATCCCGCCGACCGGATTTTCTCCGCTCCATGAAGTATGAGCCCGCAAGGGAGCTGTACCAATACGTGCTGGAAAAAATGGCGGCCGTGGCTGATACCTTAAGAGAAGAAGGAAAGCGGGGCGCCCGTGTTTTCCCCGGTGTATTCGGCGGTGATATGAAGATCGATCTTTCGCTGGACGGCCCTGTGACCATTCTTCTGGACACGGCCGAGCTGTAATGGAGCTTTTCGCCAAAACGGAGGGACAGCGCCTGAGTCTGTTTCACCTCGCTTGCCTCTTTTTTCACGGGGACAGAGAGAATCTGACCGTAAAAAGGGAGGATGGCGAGGGTGAGATCCGCGTGGCCCTGACCCTTGGGGAGCGGACGGCGCAGGGCACAGCCCCCGTCAATGAGAAGCTCCACCTTGAACCGGCCCGCGCAGAGAGCGCAGCGGTGGGACTGGCCTTTGCCCGAGCGGCGGAGGACCTCAGCTCCTATCAGCCCCCTTACGGTACGCTCATAGGCGTCAGGCCCGTAAAGGTTCCCCTCTTTTATTTGGAAAGAGGCATCGAAAAAACCGAGCTCGCCTCTCTTTTGGAAAAGGAATATCGGGTATCAAAGGAAAAGGCAGCGTTGCTTCTCAGCCTCGCCGAGGAGGAGCTACGCGCAAAAAAAAGCCTTTCTCCCGAGGATGCCATGCTGTATCTTTCCATCCCCTTCTGTCCCAGCCGCTGTAGCTACTGCTCCTTTATTTCCTCCTCCGCACCGGAGCATCTTTCCCTCCTTGACGGATACGTTACCGCACTGGCCGAGGAGATCCGCCTGACGGCCGAGGCCATGGCGGAGGACGGCAGAAGATTAAGATGCATCTATATGGGCGGCGGCACCCCCGGAGTGCTTTCCCCCGTGCAAATGGAGCGCACCCTTTCCGCGGTCAAAGAAGCCTTTGACCTCTCCTCTCTTGCGGAGTTTTGCGTGGAGATCGGCCGTCCCGATACGGTAACGGAGGAAAAGCTTGCTCTGTTGCGAAAAATGGGTGTGGATCGCATCAGCATCAACCCCCAGACCGTTCATAACGCCACCCTGGAGCGCATCGGAAGGAGGCACACGGCGGAGGATTTCTACCGCGCCATGGCTCTTGCCAAAAAGCACGCCTTTCCCGTGATCAACTGCGATCTCATCGCGGCTCTGCCCGGTGAGGATGGGAACGATCTTCTGCGTTCGGTGGACGAGGTACTTGCCCTACAGCCTGAGAACCTGACCATACACGCCCTTTCCCTGAAGAAAAGTGCCGAGGATCGTGCGACACCCGCCGTCAGCGCCGCTCTGCGGCAGGCGGTGGAGGAGGGCCACGGCAGATGTATAAACGCGGGGCTTTTCCCATATTATCTATACAGACAGAAAAACACCGCATCGGATCTGGAGAACACAGGCTTTGCCCTGAGAGGCAAGGAAAGCCTTTATAACCTTGCCATGATGGAGGATCTTTCCGACATTTACGCCTGCGGTGCGGGCGGCATCGGAAAGGCAGTTTCCCGCAAGGGCGGTAAGATCCGACGCTATGCCCAATACAAATACCCTTACGAATATCTGGCCGATCCCGACCGCGGCAGGGAGCTTCTTGCAAAGCGGAAACGGGAGGCGGCCGAGGAAGGAGACGCATGAACGAGCTTTTGACCGTACCGAAAAGCATTTCCGCCACGGCAAAGGAGCGCATCGCCCGTGACGAGGCCGCCTATCAGGCGGGCATCGATCGGGCACGGGAGATCGTCCTTGAGAAAAAGGCCCGTTTTATCTTTTTGGCGGGGCCCAGCTGCTCGGGAAAGACCACCACGAGCCAGCGCCTGATCGATGCTCTGGAGGAAAAGGGACTGCGGGTAGCCAGCTTTTCCACCGACGATTTTTTCTTCAACGCCGACAGAGCACCGCGCAATCCCGACGGCTCCCCCAATTACGACTCCCCCGAGCACACGGATTTCGACTCGATCCGCCACAGTCTTTCCCTACTGGAAAATGGCGGCGTGGCGCAGATCCCGGTGTTTGATTTCCTCACAAGCTCCCGCACGGATAGGACCACGCACCTGGATTCCGCAAACTACGACGTTTTTATTTTGGAGGGCATTCACGCCTTAAACGACCGCATTTTGTCCGCCCTCTCCCACAGAGAACAAAGCGTGTGTCTGTATCTGAACGCCACCTGCGCCGTCCGCGCAGAGGGGTGTGACGAAGCACTTTCTCCCCAAGAGGTGCGCTTCTGCCGCAGGCTCATTCGCGATTTCAAGCATCGGGGAGCCGATGCGGCGTGGACCTACAAGCTTTGGCAAAACGTGATCCCCATGGAAAAGATCATTTTGGAGCCCTTTATCAAAAACGCAGACCTGATCCTGAAAACGGATTTTCTTTGCGAGATCCCCATGGAAAAATCCGAGGTGCTGGCAGTGCTGTCCGCCCTGCCGGAGAAAAACGTCTTTTATCCCAAGGCACAGCAACTGGCAAAAAAGCTCATCCCCTTCCCCGCTCTGCCTGCCTCTCTTTGCCCTGCAAGAAGCGTACTAAAGGAATTTATCGATTAAGGA
Source organism: Clostridia bacterium (assembly GCA_017414535.1). Taxonomy (GTDB): domain Bacteria; phylum Bacillota; class Clostridia; order Oscillospirales; family SIG627; genus RGIG5579. Next base: position 14,341 of record JAFQMA010000018.1, read on the forward strand.
GACGGTATGTCACAGAAAAAACAAGGCTTTGTGTACGGAGCCCTGATCCTGATGCTTTCAAACGTCATTGTCAAGGTGGTCAACGCACTGTTTAAGATCCCCTTGTCCAACGCCATCGGCGACACGGCCATGGGCTATTTTTCCTCGGCCTATTCCATTTACGCCATGTGCTTTCTCATTGCCACGGCGGGTCTGCCCGTTGCCATTTCCCGCATGATCGCCGCCGCCCGTGCGCGCCACAACGAAAAAGAGGTGGATACGGTCTATCGCATCAGCCTTCTGATCTTTTTGGTGATCGGTGCGGTGGGAACGGCCGTGCTGTTTTTCGGCTCCGATCTGATCGCTACCCATCTGGTGGAGGATCCCGCCCTTTCCCTCTGTATCAAGGCCATTTCTCCCATTATGTTCTTCGTTTGCCTTGTGTCCTGCATTCGCGGCTACTTCCAGGGCGGACAGAACATGACCCCCACCGCCATCAGCCAGGTCATCGAGGTGCTGGGGAATCTGGTGCTGGGTCTGACGGCGGGCGTCCTTTCCTCCCGTGCGGGGCACGCCCCCGCTACGGTAGCCGCCTTTACGCTGGCCGGTGTCATGCTGGGTATGGTAGCCTCCAGCCTTTACATGGCCTTTGCCAAGTGGGTTGCCAAGAAGGACCGCGAGGCAGGTCTTTGCGACGTGCCCTGCCGCAGTAGAAAGAGCCTCGCCAAGGAGCTTATATCCATCGCCATTCCCATTACCATCTCCTCCAGCGTTCTTTCCCTGACCAGCGTCATCGATTCCATGATGGCGGTCAACCGTCTGGGTGATCTGGTGGGCTCGGTATATTTTGACGTTACGAGCGAAAACCCCGTAGCCATCACGCTGTACGGCGCTTATATGGCCAAGGCAGTAACCCTTTTCAACATGCCGCCCACCATCATTTACCCCTTTGCCATCAGCATTATTCCCGCCATTTCCTCCGCCGATGCCACGGCGGATCGAACAAAGCTCCGCCGCACCATGGATTTCACCTTCCGCATCGTTTCGGTGATCTGCCTGCCCTGTGCGGTAGGTCTGGGCGTCATGGCAAAGCCCATCATCGATCTTCTCTTTTCCTCCAACGAGGCCATCTATCTCAATGCAGACGGCACCGCATTTTTGTCCAACGGCGTAGTGGCTCCCATGCTGACCGTTCTTGCCTGTGCCATTCTTTTTTCGGGGCTCATCTCCGTATCGGGTGCCATGCTGCAAGCCTCGGGACATGAGAAAAAAAGCATTCTGTCCACCTGCTTCGGCGTGGGCGCCAAGGCGCTCCTCGTCTGGGTGCTGGTGGGGCTTCCCAAGGTGGGACATTTGGGCATTCCCCTTTCTACCTTAGCCTGCTATCTCGTCATGTTCCTGTTTAACATGTATTTCCTCAGACGTTACGTGGACTACACGCTCAGCTTCCGCAAGGTGCTGCTCCGCCCCCTTATCGCCTCGGCGCTGTGCGGTGCAGCGGCAGGGGGAAGCTACCTTCTCATGGAGGCTCTGCTTCCTCAAAAGATCGCCACGATCCTTGCCATCGGTCTTGCGGTGGTGGTATACGTGGTAGCGCTGTTCTTACTGCGCGGTTTTGAAAAAGAAGACGTTCTGATGCTTCCCAAGGGCGAGCTGATCCTGAGGATCCTGCAAAAGCTTCACTTGTTAAAAGCGTAAATAAGCAAAAAAGATCTCCGCTCACAGAGCGGAGATCTTTTTTCGGTATTGGCTTTTAAAGCATGCGCAAGGCGCGGTCGATCTGTTCCTTGGTGCGAACGCCGATCAACGCAGAAACCACGGCGGGCTGAGCCATGACCCATCGCAGAGCAAAGGTGGCAAGATCCACGCCGTCCGATGCGGCTTGGGCTTCCCATTCCTCCAAGCGGTCGAAAAGCGCATCGTCCATGGTCATCATCCAGGCAGGCTTGATTGCACCGCGAGACTCGGCGGGGAAGGCTTCGTTTCTCTTATATTTTCCCGTTAAAAGACCTCCTTGGAAGATCTGGTACGGGACGGCGGCAATCTTTTCCTTTTGGCAGAGAGGCAAAATATCCTTGGCCGCATCCTGCTTTAAAAGACTTAAGGGAGGCTGGCAGATCACCGGGCGGGAATAGCCCTTTTCCTCTGCCACACAAAGGAGCTCGGCAAGCTTTTCGGCGGGATAATTGCTCACACCGAAGGCACGGATCTTTCCCGCCCTTTTCACCTCGTCCAAGGTGGAAAGGATTTCCTCGAAGGAGACGGCGGGGTCGGTTCTGTGAAGATACAGAATATCCACGTAGTCCAGATCCAGACGGGTCAGGCTCTTATCCAGCTGGGTGAGAATCGCCGCACGGCTCGTTCCCTCGTCCTCGGGATTTTCGCCCACCTTCATGCCCAGCTTGGTGGCGATCACAGCCTTATGGCGGGGGATCTCTTTCATTGCTTCCCCTACGATCTTTTCCGCCGTACCGCCGGGAGAGCCCGCGTAGCGGTCGTAGCCCTCGTACATATTGGCCGTATCGATGTGATTGATGCCCGCTTCCACCGCGTAGCGCGTCAGCTTCACCGCCTCGTCAAAGGCCACGGGAGAGCCCCAGGTCATGGTTCCCAGGGTCAGGGGGGAAAGGGCAAGATCGGTTACGTAGAGTGTTTTCATCGTCTTATCCCTTCAGATCGGCCACAGCACCGCGAACGGCGTTCGCAATGGTCACCAGATCCTCCTCCGTCATACCGCACCACATGGGAACGCTGAAGGATTGATCCCAGAAGGCCTCAAGACGGGGACAGTCAAATTCTCCCTGACCGAGCTTTTGGTACAAGGGATAGCGGTAGAGGGGATAGTACTGCACGATGGAATAGATGCGGTATTTGTTTCTCAAAAGCTCCATCAGATCGTCGCGGGTCTTGCCAAAGGCGGAGCCGTCGAAGTGCAATACGTACTGATGGCATACGTGGCGATACCCCTCGGGAATGGTATTGAACGAGATCTCGGACACGTCACGGAGAAGCTCGCGCAGGCGCATATTCTGCGCAATGATCCTATCGGTATCGGCCTTCAAGGTGGAAAGCGCCGCAAGACCTACGGCACACTGAGCCTCGCCGAGGCAAAAATTATTGGGCCAAAAGCCGTCCAAATGCATATCCACGTTGCTCATCGCGGGGATCCAGTCGCGCTCACGGGCAGGATAGGAACAGCAGCCGTTGAAGCGGATGCCGGGAACCACGGCGGCGTCCTTCTCGTTTTTCACGGTAAGCATACCGCCCTCACCCAAGGTGGTAAAGGTCTTGGCATTGTGGAAGCTGAAGCAGCCGAAATCACCGAAGGTGCCCACGTGACGGCCGTTAATGCGGGCGTCCAACGCCTGTGCGCAGTCCTCCACCACACGAAGCTTGTGCTTTTCGGCAATGGTCATGATCTTTTCCATATCGCAGGGCATACCGAGAAGATGAACGGCAATGATCACACGGGTCTTTTCCGTGATCTTTCTTTCAATATCGGCAGGGTCCACGCACCAGGTTACGGGGTCCATATCGCACCAAACGATCTTGGCACCCGCCTTGGCAAAGGGAATGGCAGAGGCACAGAAGGTATAGGCAGGACAAAGCACCTCGTCCCCCTCCTTCACACCGCAAAGGGTGGCGGCCAGCGACAGCGCGTTGGTGCAATTATCTACGGCAAAGGCATGGTTCGCACCGGTAAAGGCACGAAATTCGTCCTGAAAGCGGGTCATGTATTCCCCTTGGGTCTGGCCCTTGCCGCTACGCATGACGTCTAAAACGGCGGCGATCTCCGCCTCGGTATAGGGGCGCTGCTTGGCGGGACTTTTTACAAGATATTCCATGGAAGATCCTCCTTATCATTTCGTTTGTAAGCCTATTATAAAAAGAATCAAAAGTAAAAACAATATGCATTTTCACCGTTTTTCTTCCGTTTGCGACCGAAATGAAAAAGCATTCCCTTGACAAAACGGGGGGCGGGGCCGTACAATGGAAAAAAAGGAGGGAGCGTATGGAACGGTATTTCAGCATCCCCGCTTTGGCGGGCGGCAGGCTCTTTTCCTGCTTTTTTTCGGAGCGTGGCTTCTTTGAAACCACCAAGGACAATTTCACCGAGGATCACACCCACGCAAGCTTTGAGATCCTGTTTATTTCCGATGGGCAGGGCACCCAATGGGTGGGAGAAAAGCAGTACGAATATAAAACGGGAGACGTTTTCGTATTTGCCCCCTTCGTTCCCCACGGGCATCGCGGAAACCGCGGCGAAGCACGCGTTTCCCTGCGCTTTGACGTAAAAACCACAAAAGAAGTCCTTTCCCCCTCCAAGGAGGGGTCCGCCGCCCTGCGACTCATTCAAAAAAGGGGCGGCCTGCGCCTGGAGAACGCCGCGTCACTCCACGCGCTCCTGGCAATGTTGGAAAGCGAAACGAAAAAGGAAAACGAAACGGCCTTAAGCGGTCTCATGAGTGCCATTCTTTCCGTGGTCTTTGAGGCGGTCTTAAAAACCGCCCCCGCGGGAAAGAAGCGTGTGACCGCAGAGGCGACCCAAGGGGCCAGGGAGCGGCGCTTTCTCATCGACCGATTTTTCGATCGCCTGATGGATCGCAATTCCAGTATGGAGGAGCTTTGTCAGCAGGTGCATTTAAGCCCCACCCAGCTTTCCCGCCAGATCAAGGAAATGTACGGGGTAAGCTTTAAGCAGAAGCTTTCCGAGGTGCGCCTTGCTTATATCAAATATTTCTTGAAGCATACGGACAAATCCATCCGCGAAATTGCCGATCAAAACGGCTTTTCCGATGCCGCCAACTTCTCCCTTTTCTTTAAAAAGCATACGGGAGAAGCCCCCAGCGCCTACCGTAGGCGCGAGCAGGGTGAAAAAAAGTAAGGAGACACGTTTTGTGTCTCCTTTTTTCAGCGCTTCGTGCGCTTTTCCAATCGGTACAACACCTGCGACAGGGGCAGGATCAAAAAGCCCGCCACGAGATTTCCCGCGCCGTGGGTCACGTCAAACACAAAGCCCGCGGCGATCCAGGCAAGGGTGGTCTTGAGGTCGAAGCCGAAAAGCAGAGCCTGAGCGGGGGCGTACAGCACACCGAACAGCAGACCGTGCAGACAGCAGACGGCGGGATAAACAAAAGTAGCCACCTTGGGAGACATTTTTTTCGGCAGAAGCATCCCTGCACCCCAGAGAAACAGCCATACGTACAGGTACGGGATCCAGGAGACGCCGAAGCCCCAGCGAACACCGATGAGAAAAACGTAAATATAAAGGGGAATCAGAGCGCGGGTGCGATAGACCACGGTAAACAAAAGGATGAACATTCCGGTCAGGTGAACGTTCGGCAGGGCCTCCATGGCGATCTGAGCACAGAACACCAGCGTGCCCAGCATGGAAAACAGTGTGATCTCCCGCAGGGTGAATTTACTTGGTGCGGACAAGCTCAAAGCTTTCTCCACCGGCGATCTCGGTGGTATCTACACCCGTCATCATGTAATTGCCGTTCTGATAGAAGCCCCAATAGGTCTGATCCACGTCGTAATCGGCAAGGATGCCGTTGACCTTTTTGATATAAAGGCCGTAGGGGCCTTCCTCTCCCTCGACGATACCGAGAGCCACGAGGGCGGTGCCGAGGAGCTTTTCATCGGTCTTAACGGTGATAACAATGCTCTGATCCTCTGCCTTGACGGTAAGCTTCACTTCCTTTTGGCCTTCGCCGAGGGTCACGCTTTGACGCCATTTGGCATCCTTCCAAAGACCTTCGGCAGGGATCTCGGTGGGAGCGGCGGTTTCGGTGCCCTGAGCGGTGGCGGGAGTTTCCTTCGTCTCTTGGGAGTCAGTGCCGCAAGCGGCAAGGGACAGAAGCATGCACAGGACAAGCAGGACGGATAAGAGCTTTGCGGATGTTTTCATTGTTTTATTTCCTTTCACGTGTATATTTTACACAAAAAGGATAAAGTAAAAGCACCCCTCCCGAGGTGCCGATGCAATCTTATACAGGATACCCTGCCGTATCCGAGAAAAGCATCTCCCCCTTTACCCAGGAGCCTTTCACACACCACAGAACGATAAGCATCCCGACTGAAGCCCGATGGCCAACACGGTAATGGAGGTTGCTACGGATTCGCACCGTATTCCCTTATCCTCTCCCACGCCGTCCCGCGGCGCGCTTGAGACCGAAAGGTGAACTGTGTTTTATTCTTTTGTGCAAGAAAAGGATAACATATTTTCCCCTACATTTCAAGAAAAAAAGAAAAGAAAAAGAGAGGAGCGGGATAAAAAAGCAAAATAAAAACCCCGAATCGATTCATTTCTTCGATCCGGGGTCAGATCTGTCCCTCACTGTTCATGGGACCGTACCTCCTATAAATCCTCTCGATCTTCCTCTCCCCATATTCTCTTGCGGGTACCTCCCGCGGCGGTCAGGTGGGAGATCATTTGATTTGTACTTGTGATTTCTCCGACTCTATCGGGTCACGGTATTCTGTATTTGGGACCGTACCTCCTATGATTCTTGACAAAACCGATTTCTTACGAACTTGATTCCCCTTCCCACGCTTTAGCGCGGGTGCGGAATGGGTTACTCCGATGCTCGGGTCAACGAAAATTTCTCTTTGGACCGTACCTCCCGGTTGATTTAAACGGTTACTCCCTTACGCCGGGGTCACTGGATTCAGATCTTTGGACTGTCCTCCTTTTTCTTAAGATTCAGATAGAGTGCTTTTATTTTTTTGTTCACTTTTTCTTTGCACCTTTATGATAGCACATGTTACCTTCTTTGTAAATTCTCAAAATGCACAAAGTTTTGTGTAATTTTTTTGTTATTTTAACACTTGTTTTTTTATTTGATCCGTAGTATAATAAATATGTTGGCGACCTTGTCGCTTCTTTTTTATGCTCTCCTCGACGGTGCCCCTTCACAACGGAAGGGGCACCTGTTTTTTTACCGCAATCACGATAAAAAGGAACAAAAAGAGCAAAAGGCCCGTGCAAATAAATTGTGAAAAAGGACGATTTTTTTGGAAATAAGCTTTTCCTGCTTTACAAGCGCATAGGGTTTTGCTATCATTACAGTGGAAGAATTTGGAAAA
>JAFQMA010000019.1 GCA_017414535.1 Clostridia bacterium
CAACGCACCATAGCCTTCCCCGGAGGGGGAAGGGGGACCGCTTGCGGTGGATGAGGCGTCACGTAACAAATCTGATGATCTGTAAATATCTGTTGAATATAAAATAAATTTTGTTCTGAAAAAAACAATTTGTTCTGCCTATTTACAGAAAGAATGAAGCTACTTCTCGTTACGTTGCGGCGGGAGCAAGCCCCCGCCCTACCGTGGAGATTTGATTCGTTTTTTTACAGGAGGGGACAAGGTACAGACTTGCTGCTAACGCCTCCTCCACCACATCCGTGGTCCCCCTCCCCCCTCCGGGGAAGGCTATGCGCGCCCGCATGGATGGGATGAAATTTTGCTACAAGGGGTCACGCGCCGCTTCGGTGGGGTGCGCCGCAAGCGAATGGGTGAGTGTGAGTTTGTTTCACCATGCCCCGCAGGCGGACCGTCGGGGACGCCGGTCCCTACAATCATCCCGCAAGTTATGGATGGGAGCAGCTTTGATTTGTTTCGAACCGCAGGGGGACCGTCGGGGACGCCCGCCCGTAACAAAACAAATTTATGCTTTGCCTCTTCCTTTCATAAAACAAAAGGGGTGGCCATTGCCTTCCCGGTCGGGGGTTTGGGGTAAGTGACACCCCGCAAGGGAAAGCTTTGCGCCGCCCGAGCGGCTCGGTGGAACTTATGCGAAGGGGCAACGCCCCGTAGAAGACCGCTTGCGGTGGATGAGGCGTTAGTGACAAATTTACGCGTTGCTTCTTCCTATTACATACCGAAACCGTCCGCTGTCGTAGGGACCGGCGTCCTCGACGGTCCGTAACGTAACAAATTTATGCTTTCCTCCCTCCTATTGCATACCGTAACCGTCCACCGTTGTAGGACCGGCGTCCTCGACGGTCCGTAACGTAGCAAATTTATGCTTTCCTCCTTCCTATTACATACAAAAAGGCAAGCGACAGAGCCTCCCTCCGAGAGGGAGGGGGACCACGGATGTGGTGGAAGGAGCCCGCGCGTGTGAGAATATAGTACTACCCCCTTCGCGCACACGCTCCCTCAGTCACCTGCGGTGCCGGATCCCGACCAAAGGGAGGCTATGCTTTTGCCTTGCGCTCCCAAGCGGGCGCGGTTCGCCCCTACAGCGTCTGAAGGCAACTTCATCCCCTGAACAAAAAATGTTAGAAACCATTGACATTCACATGGCGCGGTGGTAAAATCAGGGTATAAACACCTTCTCGCAACGGGCAACGGTTCATCCTGCCGTCGAGAGAATATGGCAAGGATGAGGTTCCGCAACAAAAGATTGCGGAGCTTTTTTCATTTTTTTGACAGATTTCGAAAAATATATCGACTTAATTTATGAAGGGTAAAACGCACTTTGCAGAAAGGAAGCTATGGAAGACATCAGAATCATAGAAATGCTGTTTGAGCGTGACCAAGATGCTCTCGAAGCGCTCTCCCATAAATATTCCCGCCTGTATCAAGGAATCATACGAAAGATCTTAAGCGACGAGGGAGACGTGGAGGAATGCTCCGGCGACGTGCTTTTGGCTGTTTGGAACTCCATCCCGCCCCATCGGCCGGACAGCCTTCCCGCCTTCCTATGCAAGATCGCAAGACGCATTGGCATCGATAAGCTTCGCTATAATTCAAGACAAAAAAGAAATCCCGGATACGTCTTGATGCTTTCGGAGCTTGGCGATTGTCTTCCGGAAAAGGAGAGCATAGAGGAAGTGGACGAGCGTAGCGCAAGCATTCGTGAGGTATTGACCGTTTTTTTGCGAGAGCTGGATCCCGAAACGGAGATTCTGTTCGTGCGCCGTTATCTCTATTTTGAGTCGGTGGCCGATTTGGCAAAGCGGTTTGAGCTGGCCGAAAACCGCATTTCGGTAAAGCTGTACCGAGCAAGAAAAAAATTAAAGAAGATGTTGGAGAAGGAGAACGTAAAAATATGAATTTTGAGCGTTGCGAAGACCTGCACGGAGCGCTGTTTGACGTTGACGAAAGGATCGTCGGGAGAGCCTACGAGGTGGATAACGCAGAAAAGCTCCGCGCCTATATCCGAACAAAGGAACCGACCAAGCCCCGCGCAGTTCCCAGCGCCTTCGTCTTTCGCTTGGCCGCCGCGGCAGCAGCGTGCCTTGTTTTTGCGGTAACGATCGCTTATATTGCTTCCAAAAATCTTCCTAAAGAACCGACGAAGGAAACTTTGGGAGAAGGAGAAGCCGTCCTCACCACCGAGGAAATGATTGTTGTATATGGAGAAATCCCCGACCCCTATATTGCTCCCTTTCAGGCAGATGGCGGTTTCAAAATCACAAGCGAGGCTTGCATTTCCCCTCTGTTAAAGGAAAAAATGAAAAGCTACGAAAGCGCAAACGCGGTTTACCGCGTGTTTGTTGAGCTGATCATCACCCCAAACGATATTAAAAACGCTCCGTTTCATGAAGATTCTACCCCCGAGTTTTCTTCTCCCGAAAGTATTCCTAATGTCGAAAGCTACCAAGCATACTTTGGGGAGATCATAGATCAAAGGCTGGAGGAAGCAAGCCTTTTAAGCAGAATTGAGCCGAAGCGGCCTTCATCCGAGGATGAAATCAAGCTTTATCACGCATACCAAGAACAGGGATATTACATGGAATTGACCGCCGAGCAGATCGAAGCTTTGGCGCAAAAAGGCGGCTATGTTTTCAAGCTTGCGCAGGGAAAATAATTATTTAATAAAAAAGAAAAGGAGGACACAGGATGAAACGAATTTTGACCTTGACTTTAGTAGGGATTTTGCTGCTGCCCTCTCTTTTTGCCTGCGGCGCGGAAGCCCCGCAGGCTACTGTCACCGCACCCGATACCGCCGCGCCTGAAACCGCCCCGTCCGAGACCCCCGCCATCGAGATTGGAGAAAGCGGCTCCACGATCGAGGAGTGCGGTATTAAAATCGTAGAGCACGCGTGGTCGGCGGAGGAGGCAAGCTTTGTCATCTCCGTTCAGAAAAAGGATGCGTGGGACGTGCGCTGCAAGACTGCCTACACGATCCAACGCTTGTCCGACAGCGGGAGGGAAGCTTTTATCGATTATACGCTGCCTTATCCGAAGAACTTCGACCACGTTCATAACTATAAAGGCTCCAATCAGCTTGTGATCGGTTTAACCGACGTGTTCGATCAATTCGAAAACGGACAATACCGCTTTATTTTGGAATGTAACGTTGCGGCGCCCGATTTCGAAGAAAAAGTGACCGCCCAAACGTGGTGTGATTTTACCGTAACCGGCATGCCTCCCAAGGCGGCGGCCGAAAAAAGAAACGACGTGGCTTTTTCGGTACAGGCCATCCGCGGTGCCGCATCGAAAAATGCTCCTGCCATCAAAATAATCCGTTCCTATCCGGAATTCAAGGCACGGTATTCCTCCGCTTCGCTTTCCGAAGAACTGAGCCGTTATGACGAGGCTTATTTTCAAAACCAAGTGCTGCTTCTCGTTATGCTCTATGAGCCAAGCGGAAGCAACCGCCACGTGACGGATTTTGTAAAAAAAGACGCCGCCGGCAAGCTTTATATCGGAATTCACACCGTTTCTCCGGAGTTTTTTACGGAGGACATTGCTATCTGGGGTATTTTTATCGAGCCTGCGCCGGGGATCACGGTGGAGAATGAAAGTGACGTAGTGCTTTACCTTAACGGTTACAAAATCGATGAACCCTCGCAGATCCTGCCTCCGTATAATCTTTATTATACACAAAAACATAATCCTTGAGAGGGAGAATACCTATTACGCTTTGGCGTGGTGGTAAAATGAAAAAAAGAGGTCGAGAAATCGACCTCTTTTTGATATACATAGACGTGCGTGGGCGGGATGGAGCTTTGTTGTAAAAAAGGGAATAAGGTAGAAGTGTGGTCAAATTAGGGCGATAAACTGAACTATCGGTAGAGTTCATAAAAATGAAACATATTATTCTACCGATAGTGGATAAAATTGGCGAGGAATTCCTTGACGGGGGCAGGGGTGGGACATATAATAATAGGGTAATGAATTTTCAGGGCGAATTTCCATTCCGTTCTATGCCGAAGGGCGCGGCGGGTGCTGTGCTCGGCGGGCTTGGAGCTGACTGAGGGTGCGGCAGGTGCTGTGCTCGGCGGGCTTGGACTCTCTTGAGGGTGATCCGTTTGGGTGATCCGATCAGGGGGGCGGCGGCCGCGGCGGAGCGGGAGAAGGGAAGGCCCGAAGAAGTAAAAGGAGAAAAGAAAAATGAGCAGAGTTTTTAACTATTCCGCAGGTCCCTCCATGCTTCCCGTATCCGTACTGGAGCAGTGCGCCAAGGAGATGCTGGAGTACGGCGACAGCGGCATGAGCGTTATGGAGATGAGCCACCGCAGCAAGGCGTACGACGCCATCATCAAGGAGGCCTTTGCCACCTTCCGCAGAGTGATGGGCGTGCCCGATAATTACAAGGTGCTGTTTATGCAGGGCGGTGCCTCCACCCAGTTTGCCGCCGTGCCCCTGAACCTCATGAAGAACGGCAAGGCTGACTACGTGGTCAGCGGTGAATTCTCCGGCAAGGCTTACAAGGAAGCACAGAAGTACGGTGACGTAAAGCTTCTTGCCACCAGCGAGGACACCAATTTCGACCGCATTCCCACCTTCAAGAAGGAGGACGTGCGTCCCGACGCCGATTACGTGCACATTTGCTATAACAACACCATTTTCGGCACCCACTTCAACGCCATTCCCGATACCGGTGACGTGCCCCTGGTGTGCGATATGTCCAGCTGCATTATGTCCGAGCCCATCAACGTTTCCCGCTTCGGCATGATCTACGCCGGCGCACAGAAGAACATCGGCCCTGCCGGTCTGACCGTGGTCATCATCCGCGAGGATCTTCTGGGCAATGCCCGTCCCGACACTCCCGCCATGCTGAACTACAAGGTGATCTCCGACGGCGATTCCATGTATAATACGCCCCCTTGCTATGCCATCTACGTGGCAGGTCTGGTCTTTCAGTGGGTAGAACAGCTGGGCGGTCTGTACGAGCTCTATGAGATCAACAAGATGAAGGCCGACATTCTCTACACCGCACTGGAAAAGACGAAGATCTTCCAGCTTCACGCCCAGAAGGACAGCCGCTCCCTCATGAACGTGACCTTCCGCACGGGCGATGCCGATCTGGACAAGAAGTTCATTGCCGAGGCCGCCGCTCGCGGTATGGTCTCTCTGGCAGGTCACCGCAAGGTGGGCGGTATGCGCGCTTCCATCTACAACGCCATGCCCATGGAGGGCGTGAGAGAGCTTGCCAAATTCATCAAGGAATTTGACGAGGCCAATGCATAAAACCCAAAAAAGAATGAAAAAGGGGTATACAAAATGAAAATTAAGTTGTATAATAAAATTGCCGCCTGCGGGCTGGCTCAGTTCCCCTCCACCTATGAGGTTGGAGCGGATTTTGACAATGAAAACGGCATCGTGGTCCGCAGTGCGGATCTTCACGAGGTCGCCTTTCCCGACACCCTTATGGGCATTGCCCGTGCCGGTGCGGGAGTGAATAATATTCCTTTGGACAAGTGCACCGAAAAGGGCATCGTTGTGGTCAACACCCCCGGTGCCAACGCCCGTGCGGTCATCGAGCTGTGTCTGGCCGGTCTCTTCCTTGCCTCCCGTAAGATCGAGGACGGTGCCGAGTGGACCAAGACCCTGGCAGGCCGTGACGACGCGCTGAAGGTGGTGGAAAAGGAAAAGAGCCGCTTTGCAGGCCCCGAGATCTTCGGTAAGACCCTGGGTGTGGTAGGTCTGGGCGCCATCGGCGGCGGCGTGGCCAATGCGGCCGTGGCTCTGGGCATGAAGGTTTTGGGCTACGATCCCTTCGTTTCCGTGGATGCCGCATGGCATTTGGATCCCGCTGTGGAAAAGACCGAGGATCTGGATAAGATCTTCCGCGATTGCGACTATATTTCCGTGCACGTGCCCTCTCTGCCCGCTACCCGCGGCATGATCTGCAAGGCAAATCTTGCCAAGATGAAGGACGGCGTGCGCATTCTGAACCTGGCCCGTGCCGACCTTGTGGTGGACGAGGACGTGATCGAGGGTCTGGAGAGCGGAAAGATCGCCGCTTACTTTACCGACTTCCCCACGGGCAAGCTGGCAGGTCACGACGGCGTCATCGGTACGCCCCATCTGGGTGCTTCCACCCCCGAGGCGGAGGACAACTGCGCCGTGATGGCTTGCGCTCAGCTCACCGATTTTCTTGAAAACGGTAACATTAAAAACAGTGTGAACATGCCCGCCGTGCATCTGGGACGTGCGGAGGCAAATCGCGTTGGCATCTTCTACCGTGCCGAGGCAGAGGTAGATGCCAATTTGCAGAAGCTGGTCTTCGGCGCCCGTAAGGCAGGAGCCACCAAGGGCGGCGTCAGCTATCTTCTGTGCGAAAGCGAAAATGAGTTCGATACGGACAAAATCAAAGCAGTGGAGGGCGTTATCCGCGTGACCTCCTACTGAAAAAGGAGAGTCTTATGCCCTTGAATCGCAGAAAAGAAAGAGAGATCGTTTTTCGCATGCTCTTTGCCGCCTCGTTTTCCCCCGAGGAGGAAACGGATGCCCTGTACGAGCGTCTTGTGACCGAATGGGAGGAGGAGGGCGCACGGGAGAGTGCTTACGTGAAAAGGGTCTTCTGCGGTGCCAGAGACTATGCCCCCGTGGCTGAGGAGAAGATCGCCTCCGCCGCCCAGGGCTGGAAGCTGGAGAGACTGTCCCGCGCTACCCGCGCCATACTGACCCTGGCCCTTTTTGAAATGGAAAGGGCGGAGGACGTGCCCCAGCGTATCGCCATCAACGAGGCGGTGGAGCTGGCCAAGCGTTACGGCGAGGACGGCGCCAAGAAGTTTATCAACGGCATTCTCGGCACTCTTTCGGAAAGATCATGAGTATCGGCCTTCATATCGGACTGGATACAAGCAATTATACGACTTCGGCGGCAGCGGTCACCCCTGCCGGCGAGGTCTTTTGCGCAAAGCGCCCTCTGCAGGTGCCCCAAGGAGAAAAGGGACTTCGGCAGAGCGACGCTTTGTTTTGTCATATAAGGGATCTTCCCGCCGTGGTGGAGGAGTGCATGGCCGCGGCACGGGAGAGCCTTGGTGAGGTGCATCTTCTTTCCGTGGGCGCCTCCGTTTCCCCCCGCAGAGCCGAGGGCTCCTATATGCCCTGCTTTTTGGCGGGTCTGGGTGTGGGAAGGAGCCTGGCAAGCGCCGCGGGCGTGCCCTTTTTCGACCTGTCCCATCAGGAGGGACATATGGAGGCGGCGCTGTACGGCACGGCCTGCGAGGGAAGGGAGCTGACGGATGAGGAGTTTTTCGCCTTTCATCTGTCGGGCGGCACCACGGAGCTACTGCTGGTGCGCCGCGACGGCGCGCGCTTTGACGTTTCCCTTGCCGCCGCCACGCGGGATATTACCTTGGGTCAGCTTCTTGACCGCTGCGGCGTGGCGCTGGGTCTGCCCTTTCCTGCGGGGGCACATCTGGAAAGGCTGGCGCGGGAGGGAGTCTGCAGGGAACGGATCCGCATCCCCGTGCGGGAGGGCGGCATCTGCCTTTCGGGCTTTGAAAATCAATTCCAAAAACGGCGGGAGGCGGGGGTAAGCCCCGAGGATCTTGCCGCGTATCTCTTCGCCGTGGCCGCCGCGGCCTGCCGCGCTCTTATGGAGGTGGCCGAGGTAGGGGAGAGGGCCGTGCTCTTTTCGGGCGGGGTCTCCTCCTCCACCCTTCTGCGGGCGGCCTTGGGCGAGGAAAACCGCTATTACGCACCCGCTGCCCTCTGCGCGGACAACGCGGTGGGCATCGCACTGCTTGCAAGGAAAGGAGCTGCCAATGGATAGTCGCACTGCCTTGACGGTCACGGGGCTCAACGAATACATCAAGGGAAAATTAGAGGGGGATCCCCTCCTTTCCCGCGTGCTGGTGAAGGGCGAGATCTCCAATTTCGTCAATCACTATAAAACGGGGCATTTTTACCTGTCCTTAAAGGACGAGGGCGGCCTCATCCGTGCGGTCATGTTCCGCATGAACGCCTCAAAATTAAATTTCGTGCCGGAAAACGGCATGAAGGTCATTTGCGAGGGCAGAGTGTCCAGCTACGTGAAGGACGGGCAGGTACAGCTTTATATCTCTGCCATGCAGCCCGACGGGGTGGGCGCCCTCTACATTGCCTTCGAGCAGCTGAAAAAGAAGCTGGAGGCGGAGGGACTGTTCGACCCGGCCTATAAAAAGCCCCTGCCCAAATATCCCCGCACGGTGGGCATCATCACGGCGCCCACGGGGGCGGCCATTCGGGATATGATCCACGTATCGGGCCGCCGCTTTCCCTTGGCGAAGATCGTGCTGTATCCCAGCCTGGTGCAGGGTGCGGGGGCTCCCGCTCAGCTGATCCGCGGGCTTCGGGTCTTTAACGAAAGCTATCCCGTGGACGTGATCATTTTAGGCCGCGGCGGGGGAAGCCTGGAGGATCTTTGGGCCTTTAACGACGAGGAGCTGGCGCGGGCGGTGTTCGCCTCCCGCATTCCCGTGATCTCTGCGGTGGGACACGAAACGGACTTCTCCATCACGGACTTCGTGGCGGACCTGCGTGCGCCCACTCCCTCGGCCGCCGCCGAGGTGGCCCTGCCCGAAACGGGCGAGGTGAAGCGTAAGCTCTTAAACGTCATCGACCGCATGAGCATGGTGACGGAAAGCCGCATCAAGACCCTGCGGGGCAGGGTAGAGCTGGCGGCAAAGAGCCCTCAGCTGACCAGCACGCAGCGCTTGGTGGACGAGCGCCGCATGGCCCTCGGAAGCCTGGATCAGGAGCTGGATCACCGCATGGCGCGGCTTTTGGAGGCCAAGCGCGCCCTCTTTTTACAGAAAACTGCCAGCCTTGAGGCGCTGAGCCCCTTGGCTGTGATGACCCGTGGCTACGGTGCCCTCTTAAACGGAAAGGGGCAGGCCGTGGGCAGTGTCAAGGACCTTACGGTGGACGAGGAGATCACCGTTCGCATGGCGGACGGCTCCCTGGAAGCCAAAATTCTGGAGGTAAGATCATGAGTGAGAAGAAAAATCAGAGCTTTGAGGAAATGCTCCACCGCTTGGAGGAGATCGTGCGCGGTCTGGATCGGGTGGATACCCCTCTGGAGGAGGCACTGGCGCTCTTTGAGGAGGGCGCGGCCCTGGTGAAGAATTGCACCCGCGTGCTGGACGAGGCTCAGCAGAAGGTGGCGCTTTTGACCCTGTCTCCCGACGGCACGGTCACGGAGGGCCCCCTGGATAAGACGGAGGCATGAAGCGCTTTTCTCTGTCTGAGATCCGCGCCATGCCCGTGGAGCAGGCCGCAGTGACCTGCGGAGAGCTCCGCCGCTTTCTTTGGGACAACGTGACCCAAAGCGGAGGGCATATGGCCAGCAATCTGGGCATTGTGGAGATCAGCATGGCTCTGGTGCGGGTCATGGACCTGCCCTTCGATCGGGTGATCTACGATACGGGTCACCAGTGCTACGTTCATAAGATCCTCACCCGCGCGGAGGGGGCGTTTTCCACCCTGCGCTCCTTCGGGGGCATTTCGGGCTTTCCCAGCCGCGTGGAATCGGAATACGATGCCTTCGGCACGGGCCACTCGGGCACGGGTCTCTCCGCCGCCCTGGGCTTTGCCGCGGCGGATCGCCTGCAGGGCAGGGACAGCTGGACGGCGGTAGTGCTGGGGGACGGCGCCTTCACGGGCGGCATGGTCTTCGAGGCCCTAAACAACGTACAAAAGCAGGATCGGGTGATCCTGATCCTCAACGATAACGGCATGAGCATCTCCAAAAGCACGGGACGCCTGAAGGGCGTGCTGGGCAGGATGCGTACCCGCGGCTATTACCGCTTAAAGGATCGCATGGAGCGTGCCCTGAAAAAAACACCTCGCCTGCACCGCGCGCTGGAGCGTGTGAAGAACTACTTAAAGCGCGGAGCGATCCCGCAGGGCAATCTGTTCGAGGCCTACGGTCTGCACTACTACGGCCCTGCCGACGGCAACGATCTGGAGCAGGTGGAATTTCTCCTGCGGGAGGCGAAAAGGAAGGACCGCCCCGCGGTGATCCATCTTTGCACCAAGAAGGGCAAGGGCAAAAGGGAGGCGGAGACCGATCCTTCCCGCTACCACGGCATTTCCCCTGCGGGAAGCCGCTCCGACGGGGAGAGCTTTTCCTCCCTCTTCGGCGAGAGCCTGGTGAGCCTTGCGCGGGAGGACGAGCGGGTCTGCGCCGTCACCGCCGCCATGACGGACGGGGTGGGACTGGCCCATTTTGCCGAAAAATTCCCCAAGCGCTTTTTTGACGTGGGCATTGCCGAGGAGCACGCGGCCACCTTTGCCGCAGGCCTTGCGGCGGCGGGCATGAGACCCGTATTCGCGGTGTATTCCACCTTCTTTCAGCGTGCCTTTGACCAATTATTGCACGACTGCGCCCTGCAGAAGCTCCCCGTGACCTTCTGTCTGGATCGGGCCGGTCTGGTAGGGCAGGACGGCGCCACCCATCACGGCATGTTCGATCTGCCCCTGTGCCTGTCCGTGCCGGGAGTGAGGGTGGTGGCACCCTGCGGAAAGGCGGAGCTGGAGCGCGCCCTGCGGGAGGCTGTTTCCCGTACGGACGGGCCCACGGTGATCCGCTATCCCAAGGCGAGCCCCGCACCCTTGACGGAGAAGTATTTCCCACAGACTGCCCCCGTGGAATGGGCAGATGCGGGAGAGGGAGAGGAGAAAACGGCGCTGGTGAGCTTCGGGCGCACGGTGGAGACCTGCCTGCGGGTGGCCGAGGCACTGGCTGAGAGGGGCTATGCCCTGCGAGTGGTGCGCTTTGCCGTGCTGAAGGGCTTTGATCCCGCCTGTCTTACCGAAGCTTTTGCCCCCTGCCGCCGCATCCTCTTTGCGGAGGAGGGTATTTTGGAGGGAGGCTTCAGTCAGGGACTGTGGTCCATCCTGTCCGAAAGGGGCCTGACGGAGGGCAAAAAATGCGCCTTCCGCGCCGTTACCGACGGCTTTGTGACTCACGGCAGTGTGAAGGAGCTTCTGCACGAGGTGGGTCTGGACGAAGAAAATCTGAAAAAGGAAGTCGAAGAATTTGCCAAGACTTGACGTGTATCTATACCGCGAGGGCTATGCCCGCAGTCGCAGCCTTGCGGGGCGACTGGTGCGGGGCGGCTTTGTGCTGGTCAACGGAAAAAAGGCCGAAAAATGCGGGCTCGAGATCGGGGAGGGGGACGAGGTCTCCCTGTGCGAAAGCCCCGAGCTTCGTTACGTGTCCCGCGGCGGCCTGAAGCTGGAGGCGGCCCTTTGTGAGTTCGGCGTTTCTCCCGAGGGGAAGCGCTGTGCCGACATCGGTGCCTCCACGGGCGGCTTTACCGATTGCCTTCTGCAGCACGGTGCGGAGAAGGTCTGGGCGGTGGATTCGGGCACGGATCAGCTCTTTCCCTCCCTGCGAGAGAACGAGCGGGTCATTTCCATGGAAAGCTGCAACGCCCGCTTTCTGGACGAAAGCAAGATCGCTCCCGTGGCGCTTGTGGTCATGGACGTTTCCTTTATTTCCCAGAGCCTTTTGTATCCTGCGGTGGCAAAGATCCTTTTGCCCGAGGGAGACTTTATTTCCCTCATCAAGCCTCAATTCGAGGTGGGGCGGGACAAGATCGGATCCGGCGGCATCGTGAGAGATGAAAAAAGCCGCCTGCAGGTCATCGAGCATCTGCGGGAGCTTGGTAAAAAACACGGCCTTGTGATGCAGGGATGCGTCCCCTCTCCCATTACGGGCGGGGACGGTAACGTAGAATATCTGGCCCATTGGAAAAAGGGCAAGTAGAGAAGAGGTATGGGTATGATCAAAAAAGTCAGCCTTTATCCCAATCCCAAGCGGGACGGGGATCTGTCCGGCGCACGCCTTGTGGCAGAGCGTCTTTTGGAGTGCGGCGCCTGTGTGCTGGTAGCCTGCGAGTATGAAAAGGCCTTCGGGCCTGCCCCTGCGGGCCTTTCCTTCGTGGAGGAGGACGCGCTGTTTTATGAAAGCGATTGTCTTGTGACCTTGGGCGGCGACGGCACCATTTTGTCCGTGGCACGGAAGGCCGCCGATGCGGGGATCCCCATTTTCGGCATCAATCTGGGACACGTGGGCTTTTTGGCCGCGCTGGAGGCCTCGGAGTTGGAGCAGGTGGATCGGCTGGTGGCGGGGGACTATACCGTTTCCTCCCGTATGCTGCTCTCCTGCAGTATCAACGGAAAAGAGGAGCTTCTGGCGCTGAACGAATGCGTGATCGCCCCCGAGCGGGGCTTTCACATCGTGGAGCTGACGCTGGATGCCGACGGACGGCACGTGTGCGATTTCCGTGCGGACGGCCTGATCTTCAACACCCCCACGGGCTCCACGGGCTACGCCTTTTCCGCAGGCGGTGCGGTGATCGATTCGGAATTCGACTGCATCGGCGTGAAGGCCATTTCGTCCTATATGCTCATTAACGCCCACCACATGATCTTCCGTCCCGAGACGGAATTTACCGTGAAAAAAAGCCGCTCGGCGGGCAGTCGCGTCACCGTTTGCGCCGACGGCCGCGAGGAGCGTTCCCTGAAGCTGGGGGATACGGTGAGGATCTGCCGCAGTGAGAAGCGGGTGAAGCTGATCTTCTTGAAAAACGAGAGCAATCTGGAAGTTTTCTTCCGTAAATTTTAGGAGGGGTCATGAAAAACGACCGTCAATTAAAGATCCTCAATATTATCAGCGAAAAAGAGATCCACACGCAGGAGGAGCTGATCGCCGCCCTGCGGGAAAAGGGCTTTGCCGCTACGCAGGCCACTGTCTCCCGCGATATCAAGGAGCTGCATCTGCAAAAGAAGCCCTGCGAGGGAGGCGGTACCTGCTACGCTCCCACAAGTCAAGCCGCGCCGGAGAAGGAGATTTGGAACGAAAAATACCGCAAGGTGCTCAGCGAGGTCATGATCTCCGCGGTGCCTGCCTGCAACCTGGTGGTCATCAAGACCCTGTCGGGCACGGCCTCGGCCGCCGCCGCGGCGCTGGAGGCCTCGGAGCCTGCCGATATCATCGGTACGCTGGCGGGTGACGATACGCTTCTGGTGATCTTCGGCGGGGAGAAGCCGGCCTTTCGCTTCGCCCGTATGATCGAGCAGAATTATCTGCAGGAAAAGGCCGAGAACCAGGAGGACGAGGAGTAGCATGCTGCGCCAGCTGTACGTTTCCGACCTTGCTTTGATCCGTCGCCTGACGGTGGAGACGGGAGAGGGCTTTTCGGTGCTGACGGGCGGTACGGGTGCGGGTAAATCCCTCATTCTGGATTCCATCGGGCTCTTTCTCTCCACCGCCTCCGCCAAGACACTGGTGCGCCACGGAGAGGAGAAGCTGGAGGTCTCCCTGTATTTCGACGAGCTTTCCCCTGCCGCAAGGGAAGCCCTTGGGCCCTATCTTTCCCCCGAGGAGCTGGAGGAGGGGGTCCTTCTTTCCCGCACGGTCCGTGCCGACGGAAAGAGCACCTGCCGCGTGGGGGGGCGTCTCATGCCCTTTAGCACCGTCCGTGCCGTAGCACGGGAGCTGGTGTCCATTCACGGCCAGAGCGAGCAGGGCGGGCTCATGGATGCCGCCCGCCACCGTGCCTACCTTGACGATGCACTGTCCCCCGAGGAAAAGGAGACCCTTTCCCGTTACGGGACCCTCTACGAGGAATACCGCGCGCTGAAGGGGAAGATCGCCCAAATGCGCGCCGAATCGGGCGATGAAAAGGAAAAGATCGCCCTGTATGAATTTCAAATGAAGGAGATCGCCCGTGCCAAGCCCAGTCGGGGTGAGGAGGAGGAGCTGGAGGCGCGCCTTTCGGCGCTGGAGAATACCGCCGCCCGCTACGATGCCCTGGCCACGGCGGATCGGGCCCTGTCGGGCGGAGAGAAGGGCAAGGGTGCTCTGTATCTGCTCCGTGCCGCCGCCCGTAAGCTGGAAAACGGCAGTGAGACGGAAAAGGCGCTGTCGGGTGAGCTGTACGAGCTGCTCTCCCGCGGGGAGGAGATCTCCCGCTCGGTGGGAGGCGCTCTGTCCGAGCTTTCCGAGACGGACCCCCGTGAGGAGGGAAGAAGCCTTCGGGAGCGCCTTGACCTGCTGTATCGCTTAAAGCAGAAATACGGCCGCACGGTGGATGAGATCATTGATCTTTACGCCGAGCTGAAGGAAAAGCGAGACTTGACGATTTCCCGAAAAGATGATATAAAAAAGGGGTTGGAAAAGCTTTCCTCCCTGGAGGCCGACCTTTCCCGCGAGGCAACGCTTCTGCACGGGGCGAGATGCCGCGTGGCGGATCGCCTGGAGAGGGAGATCGGCGCCGTTCTGGCCTTTTTGGATATGCCGAAAATGCGCTTTACCGTAAAGCTTCTGCCCCTGGCGGAATTCGGGCCCCACGGCCTTGATTCCGTGGAGTTTTTCATCTCCGCCAATACGGGGGAGGGAGAAAAGCCCCTGGCGCAGGTGGCCAGCGGCGGTGAGCTGAGCCGCATCATGCTGGCACTGCAGCTAAAGCTTTTGCGCGGTAAGGATGCGGACACCCTGATCTTTGACGAGATCGATACGGGCGTTTCCGGCTCCACCGCACAGAGGATCGGTATTTGTCTGCGGAGCCTTGCAAAAACCAAGCAGGTATTCTGCGTGACCCATTCCCCCCAGGTGGCCACCCTTGCCCACCGCCATTATCTGGTGGAGAAGGCAGAGACGGACGGGCGCACCGAGACCACCCTGACCCTGCTTTCCCCCGAGGAGAGCGATCGGGAGACGGCGCGGCTTCTGGGTGGCAGACAGCTGACCGACGAGGCCTTGCAGGCCGCCCGCACTCTGCGGGAGGAGGGCCTGAAGGAATGTTCAAAAATGAAAGAGACTTTTCAGTAAGGAGAAGAATAGATATGGGAATTTATGAAGAACTGAAGGCGCGCGGCCTCATCGCGCAGGTGACGGACGAGGAGGAGATCCGCGAGCTCATTAACGGCGGCGGAGCCCGCTTCTATATCGGCTTTGACCCCACGGCGGACAGTCTGCACTGCGGTCATTTTATGGCACTGTGTCTCATGAAGCGTCTCCAGCAGGCAGGCAATAAGCCCGTGGTGCTGGTGGGCGGCGGTACGGGCTACATCGGTGACCCCTCCGGCAGAACGGATATGCGTTCCATGCTGACCCCCGAGACCATCGAGCACAACTGCGAATGCTTCAAGAAGCAGATGGAGCGCTTTATCGAATTCGGCGAGGACAAGGCCATTTTGGTGAACAATGCCGACTGGCTTTTGGATCTGAAGTACGTGGAGCTGCTCCGCGAGGTGGGCGCTTGCTTCTCCGTGAACAATATGCTTCGTGCCGAGTGCTATAAGCAAAGAATGGAGAAGGGTCTGTCCTTCCTTGAATTTAACTACATGATCATGCAGTCCTACGACTTCTATTACCTCTCCGAGCATTACGGCTGTAATATGCAGTTCGGCGGCGACGACCAGTGGTCCAATATGCTGGGCGGTACGGAGCTGATCCGTAAGAAGACCGGTAAGGACGCTTACGCCATGACCATCACCCTGCTGCTCAATTCCGAGGGCAAGAAGATGGGTAAGACCCAGTCCGGCGCCGTATGGCTGGATCCCGAAAAGACCAGTCCCTTCGAATTCTACCAGTACTGGAGAAACGTGGGCGATAAGGACGTGCTCAAGTGCATCCGCATGCTGACCTTCCTGCCTTTGGAGGAGATCGACAAGATGGACGCTTGGGAGGGCAGTGAGCTGAACCGCGCCAAGGAGATCTTAGCTTACGAGCTGACCGCGCTGGTGCACGGCAAAGAGGAGGCCGAAAAGGCCCAGGAGGCCGCCCGTGCTCTGTTCGGTGGCGGCGGTGTCAGTGCCAATATGCCCATTTACACGCTGTCCGCCGAGGATCTGACCGACGGCGGCATCAATATCATGGATCTTCTCGTCAAGACCGGTCTTTGCCCCTCCAAGGGTGAGGCTCGCCGTCTCGTTCAGCAGGGCGGTGTGACCGCCAAGGAGGAAAAGGTCACCGATATCGGCAAGACCTTCCCCGCCGAGGACTTCGCAGGAGAATTCATTCTCCGCAAGGGCAAAAAGGTCTTTATCAAGATCGAGCTGAGCTGATCCTTTTGAATTTTTCTTGGAGCTTCTCTTGGAAAACCCTTTTTAGGCAAAAAGCCGAGCCTTCCCCCAGGAGGGAGGTGGCACGGCAACACCGTGGCGGATGGGGTCGTCACGGATCAAAGTCTTTCCCAAAAAATTGGAATTTTATTTTTATATTAAAAAAGAGGCCTTTCTGCATGAGCAGGAAGGCTTCTTTAACGTTGCGACGGGCCGACGTTATTAAAAAAGCACCCTCTTGGGTGCTTTTTTTTACAAATTCAGCAGTGCCACGGCGGCAGTGCCCGCAGCGAGACCTACCCACTTTCGGCGGGGCAGGCGCTCCTTATAGGCCAGAACGGAAAAGAGAATGCCGATGGTCATGCTTCCCACCGCTACGGCGGGATAGATCAGGGCGGGGGACAGAGTGCTGGTGGCGAGAGTCAGAATGGAGCGGTTCAGAACACAGCTGAGCACGCCGCCCAGCACGGGGTAGATCCAGCTTTTCTTTGCCATGCTCTTCAGGGAGGGCTTGGAGCGCAGGGAAAAGAGAATGCACATCACGGCGGCGAAAAGGGAGCC
Organism: Clostridia bacterium; assembly: GCA_017414535.1. Taxonomy (GTDB): domain Bacteria; phylum Bacillota; class Clostridia; order Oscillospirales; family SIG627; genus RGIG5579. The sequence goes on from JAFQMA010000019.1 coordinate 16,684, forward strand.
GACACACATGAACATGGCGCCGTTTTGCCCGTTAAAATTGATCTGCTGATACTTTTGGATCACGGAATAGAAGGTGTTTCCTCCGAAGAGCATGAGAGAGTAAAGAAGATATTTTTTTGTTACCGTGCCCGTCTCTCCGTGGGAATGGGGGTTCATCAGGCAAAGCAGCAGTGCCACGGCAATGAGCAGAAGCCCTGCGATCACCGTGACGGTAACGGGGGTCTGCCAGAAGAAAAAGCCCCACACGGCTACGCCCACCAGAGAAAGCTGCTTTACGAAGGCGGTCAGGGACGCGGAGCCGTAGGCCAGCGCACCCAAAAGGCCGAACATGCTGATCGCATAGCAAAAGGCAAAGCCCACGCAGTAGGGGAGCACCTCCCAGCGGAAGGAGGGCTCGGTCAGCCAAACGCCGATCCAGCACAGAAAATTGGTCACGGTGTAGAGAATATTGTACATGCCCGTGCCGCGTCCCTCTTGATTGGCACGGTTGAAGGCAGTGGCTACGATATTCTGAATACCCGATGCACTGACGGCGAAAACGAGAAAAAGATAATTCATAACAGGCTCCGTACGGTTTCGATGTTTTCATTTTAGCACCCGAAAAAGCAAAGTCAAGGCCCCTTTGAAAAAAATCTTTCTTTTTTGAAAAAACCGTGCTACAATAGGAAAAAAGGAGGGTCTGCCATGAAAAATATCGCAAAAAAAGCAGGAAAGATCGCCCTGTGGTGTCTGGGCGTCCTGGCAGCGCTGGCGGTGCTGGTGTGGGGCGGCTTGAACCTTGCTAAATTTATCATTTACAGCGACTATTATTCCCTGAAGACCGATATTTGTACCAATCCCGGCTTAAGCGACGGCTTTGTTTGTCAGGGCATTTGTTCCGTGGAGGAGCAGGGGCTCCTTCTGGTCTCCGGCTACATGAAGGACGACGGACCGAGCCGCATCTATATTACCGATACGGAGGATCGTGCCCGCTTTGTGACCCTCTCGTGGGAGGGCGAGCCTTTTGACGGGCATTTGGGCGGTATTTCCCGCTTTGGTGACCGCGTCTACCTTGCCGACAGCTCCGCCGTTTATCTCCTTTCTTTGGAAAAGCTCCTGGCCGCCGAGGCGGGCGCATCCCTTTCCCCCGAGGAGAAGGTCGAGGTCAACAATAACGCCTCCTTCTGCTTTGCCGATGAAAACTACCTTTACGTAGGCGAATTTCACGACGGCGGAAAATACGTTACCGATCACCCCCACACCGCGCCCGAGGGGGAAAATCACGCCATCGTTTCCCTTTACAGCCACGAGGATCTCACTGCGCCCGTGCGCATCTATTCCATTCGAGACAGGGTGCAGGGCCTTGCGGTCAAGGACGGCAAAATGCTCCTTTCCACCTCCTACGGTCTCACCAGCAGTGAGTATTATCTCTACGACCTTGCCTCTGCCGCCGATTCGGGCGAAACGCTTGACGGCGCGCCCCTCTATCACTTTGCCGCCTGTGAGCGCACCCTTACGGGGCCTGCCATGGCCGAGGGAATCACTCTTTGGGACGGGAAATTTGCCACCCTGACGGAAAGCGCCTCCGACAAGTATATTTTCGGCAAGTTCTTCTTCGCCACCAAGATCGTCGCCTTGGATCTGTAAGACTTTGTGTTTTTAGCGGGGGAGGACCTTTTGCAAAAAGGTCTCTCCCCCGAACCCCCACCCCAAAAACCTTTGAACTTATTTTTGTTGTTTAAGGATCGCTTTTGGCGCAAGCCAAAAGGCTACCGTAACATTTTCCCTGCAAGGGAAAATATTTCATATTGCCGTAAGGCAATATTTCATCCGCAAAAGCGGATTTCACCGAGCCGCAGGCTCGATTTCATTGAAAAAAGAGCTTCTGCTCTTTTTTCCAAAGGAGTCAGCATGAATCCCTATCCGCACTCTCCCTTCGCAGGGCTGTACGAGCCCCTGACGGAGGACATGGCAAAAAAATACCTCGCCCGTATGGGCTTTGAGGGAAAGGTCACCCCGAGCCTTTCTTCCCTGACCGAGCTGCAGACCTGCCAGCTGCGCTCCGTCCCCTTCGAAAATTTAGAGCCCTTCCACCAAAGACGGGAGCCCTCCCTTGCTACGGCGGATCTGTACCGCAAGATCGTCTTGGAAAAGCGGGGCGGCTACTGCTTTGAGCTGAACGGCCTCTTTTTAAAGCTGCTGTGTGCCTTGGGCTTTTCCGCCCACGCGGTGCTGTGCCGTCTGCTCTTCGGCAGAGACTATCCCAATCCCCCCGCCCATCAGGCAAGCATCATTCCCCTTGACGGCACCTCCTATTTTTGTGACGTGGGCTTTGGCGGACCCGTGCCTGCCGCACCCATGCCCCTTCTGCCGGACAGAGAATTTACCGATCCCGCAGGGCGCCTGTACGTTTTTACCGAAAAGGCGGGGCTCTATACCCTATTCATCCGCAAGGGGGAGGCTTGGGATCCCCTGATGAGTTTTTTCAATACCCCCTGCGACCCCTCGGAATTTATTCCCTTCAATACCTTCTGCGCCATGGGCGCGCTGGGCACCCCCTTCCCCAAGACGCAAATGCTCTGGCGCGGCCTGCCCCAAGGCAGAATAAGTCTTGACGGCGATCTCCTTCGCGAAACGGTGGACGGCAAGACCGTAGAGACCCGCATCACCACCGACGCCGCTCTGCGGGAGGCTCTCAAGAAGCATTTCGGCATCCGCTTCGATCTTCCCTTCCACCCTTGGCATTAAAAAAAGCACCCGAAAGGGTGCTTTTGTTATGCCGTCTAACTTGAATCGATGCCGCAAGGCATTGTATGGAATCCACCGTAGGTGGCATGGAATCAACACGCAGTGTTGTATGGAATCAATCCGACCGACATACACCCTGCGGGTGATTCCATACACGGCTTTGCCGTGATGCCATACAACGGGCTCTGCCCGTTGATTCCATACCAATCCTCCTCTTTGGTCGGATTGGATAAAAATAAAGACCGTCGGTCGACGGTCTTTGTTTTTTGGTGATTCATCGGAGATTCGAACTCCGGACCCCTTGATTAAAAGTCAAGTGCTCTACCGGCTGAGCTAATGAATCGGGTCATTTTGTGCGGGTAATATCTTAACACAGTTTTAGTTCTTTGTCAAGAGAATTTTCGCAAAGGGTGGAAAAGAGCGACGGGATGTGCTATAATGGCAAAAAAGAGTGAGGGAGGCGATCGAGTGGAGATCCGTGTAGACGAGGCCCTTGAGGGGCTCACCGTGAAAAAGCTGCTGCTGGATCGCTTGAAATTCTCCCGCGCGGCGGTCACCGCCTTGAAGCACAAGCCCGACGGTATTTTGGTCAACGGGGAGCACAAGACCGTGCGCCATCAGCTTTCCCTCGGGGAGACCCTGTCCCTGAACACGGCGGATACGGCGCCCAGCCCCCGCATCAAGGAAAGCGTGGGTCCCATTGACGTGCTTTTTGAGGACGATGCCGTTCTGGCAGTGAACAAGCCGCCGCACATGGCGGTGCATCCCTCCAAAAAGCTGCAGGACGATACCCTGGCAGGCCGCATCCTCCACCACCGCTACCCCATGGTGTTCCGCGCGGCGGGACGGCTGGATAAGGATACCTCGGGCGTGGTGATCTGCGCCAAAAGTCAGGTAGTCAGCGCTACCTTTTTCCACATGATCCGTCGCCACGGCATCAAAAAGGAATATCTGGTGTTGACTGAAAGTGAAAAGACCCCGCCGAAGCACGGCAGGATCGAGCTGTGCATCCGCCGCGATCCCGAAAGCTATATTTCCCGCGTGTGCTTCCCTGCCGACGGCACGGAGCAGGATTCGGAGCGGGCGCTGACCCTTTTCACCCTGCTGGAGAGCCGTCCGCCCTACCATCTGTTTTTGGCCTCTCCCGTGACGGGGCGCACCCATCAGCTCCGCGCCCATTTTTCCGCGCTGGGCTTCCCCTTGGTGGGGGATACCCTTTACGGCAAGCCGTCGGACATCATCGATCGGCAGACGCTCCACGCTCTGCGCCTTTCCTTCCCCCATCCCGTCACAAGCGAGCTCCTTTCCGTCACCGCTCCCCTGCACGGGGATTATCTCAACGCCCTTGAAAAGGCAGGCCTTACCCCGCCCGACCCCAACAGCCTGCCGCCCTTTGAATCGGAGGATATGAAATGAAGACCATACAAAGCTTTACCGTGGATCACACCAAGCTCCTGCCGGGGCTGTACGTATCCCGCGTGGACGGGGATGCCACCACCTTCGATCTGCGCTGTCGCCGCCCCAACGGCGGGGACTATCTGGACAATCTCACCATGCACTCCCTGGAGCATCTGTTCGCCACCTTCGTACGGAACGGCCCCCACGCCGAAAGGATCCTGTATTTCGGGCCCATGGGCTGTCAGACGGGCTTTTACCTCATCGTGCGCGGCCTCGATCCCGAAACGGTGAAAAAAGAGGTGTTCCGCGTCCTGCAGGAGATCCTGCGCTACGACGGACCCATGCCCGGCGGCTCGGAGAGGGAATGCGGCAATTACAGAAATCTGGACGTGGCTGCCGCCAAGACCGAGTGCCGCAGATACCTCAATGAACTGATGAAAAGGAAGATCGATTTTCAATATGAAGTATAAAAAGATCGGCGTCATCTGCGCCATGGAAAAGGAGGCCTGCACCATTCGCGAGGCTCTGCAAAACACCCGTGAGGAAACGCGCGGGGGCATCCCCTTTACCCTGGGTGAATACGGGGAAAAGACCGTCGTTTTGGCGGTGTGCGGCGTGGGCAAGGTCTTTGCCGCCCTCTGCGCCCAGACCATGATCCTTTGTTACGGGCCCGATTGCCTCATCAATTCGGGTGTGGCGGGCTCTCTCTCGGAGAAGCTCGATATTCTGGACGTAGCCGTTTCGGAAAGCCTCGTTCAGCACGACATGGATACCTCTCCCTTGGGGGATCCCGTGGGGCTCATTTCGGGCTTGAATCTGGTGTATCTCCCTGCGGACCCGACCTTGGGGGATGCCGCGCGGGCGGCGGCGGAGCGCCTTGGCATCCGCACCCTGACGGGCACGGTAGCCTCGGGAGATCAGTTTATTTGCACCTCCGCCCAAAAGGAGCGCATTCGAGGGCAGTTTTCCGCCATCGCCTGCGAAATGGAGGGCGCGGCCGTGGCACAGGTTGCCGCCGTGCATAAGCTCCCCTTCGTGGCACTGCGCGCCATTTCCGATTCCTATACGGGTCAGAACGAAATGGATTATCCCCGCTTTGCCGCAGAGGCCGCCCGCCGCGGCGCCGCCCTGCTGCTTGACATGCTGAAATAAACTTGCCCCGCTCCATAGCGGCAGGAAAGGATCAAGGAAAATATAATGAAAGAAGCGTTGTTTACCTTATCGGAGGCGCGTGTGAATTATAACGGGCAGGGTACGGTGTATCTGGCCATGCCGGAGCGTGCCGACTCGGATCGTCCCCTCCCCGCCGTAGTGGCTGTTCACGGAAGCGGACGGTGTGCCACCGATTACCGCGATACCCCCTTTTACGTGCGGCAGAGAGATCTCGTCCTGCAAAACGGCGCCCTTTTCGCCGCCGTTTCCAACGGGCCCGACACCTGGGGGCTGGATGACGGCCTCCAAAACGTTCTTGCCTTGATGAAGCTTTTGACCGAGGAATACGGCGCCAAGCCGCAGATGGGTCTGTGGGCCACCTCCGCAGGCGGTGTGCTGACCCACCGTATCATACGGCAAGCACCCCATAAGGTGGCCTTCGTCATCGGAACCTTCCCCGTTTTCGATCTGTCAGCCGCCTTTGCCCGCCCCGCCTGCAAGCGTGCCTGGAAAACGGAGGATTTCGAGGAATTTTCCCGCCGCATCGAGGGTCGAAACCCCGCCACCTTCCCGCAGAGCCTTGCCGGAATAAAATATTACGTTGCCCACGGCACCGCCGATTCCGTCGTGCCCTTGCAACAGCACAGCGCACGCTTAAAGCAGCAGCTGGGAGACAACGTATATCTGGAGACCGTGGAGCAGGGCGGACACGACGTTGAAAACTTCGCCTATTACGGCAAGGCCGTGGAACAGGCCTTCCGCGATTTTGCCCATTACTTTGCCTAAGAAAAAAGCACCCCGAAGGGTGCTTTTTTTGGTGAAATCGAGCCTGCGGCTCGGTGAAATCCGCTAAAGCGGATGAAATATTTGCTTCGCAAAGGATAAGGAAGCCTTTCCGAATTTCGGAAAGGCTTTTGCTATCTTACAGCGGAAAAATAATAAAAACACCAAAAGTTTTTGGGAAAGGTTTTCCAAGAAAGAATCAAAGCTCAATCAAAACCAGCTCCGATTTGGTAAACAGCCGCAGAGGCATGCCCCAGTAGCCGATGCCGGAGGAAACGATGACCTGCGGCCCCTCGGGAGAAAACCTCGCAAGGCCGTAATCGATGGGAAACAGAAGCTCCGTCACCAGCTGTGCGGGGAAGATCTGCCCCTTGTGGGTATGTCCCGAAAGAACGAGGCGAATGCCCGCGCCGTAGGCATCGGCCTCGGCGGGGTTGTGATCCAGCACGATCACGGGCAAATCCCCTTCGGGCAGGGGGATCTGATTCATGGGCAGGCGCGCCGTGCCGTCAAAGGAGCCGATGGGGCTTCTGTCCCGCCGTCCCACCAAAACAAAGCGCTCCTCCACCGTTACGGCCTCGTCGCGAAGCAGACGGATCTTGCTTTTTTCCAAAAAGTCCAGCATTTGGGGCACGGTCTCTCCCGCATCGTGATTGCCCGCGCAGGCAAAGGTGCCGTAGCGGCTCTCCAGCCCCGAAAGGAGGGCGGCAGCACGGTCGGGATCGGCAATTTTGGTAAAATCGGAATCGAAAATATCACCGCCGAGAAGCACCACGTCCGGCTTTTGGGCGTTCACGGTACGAACGATCCTTTCAAGGCGCCCCTCGCTGCCCGCCGCACCCAGATGCAGGTCGCTGAAAAAGGCAATGCGCAGACTCGGCTCCTCGGAAAGACGGTACTCCGTCAGAGAGATCCGGCTCGCAGACAGAAAGCCCACCACGGAAAAGACCAGGGTCAGCGCCACCGCCAGCCCTGCGGAAAGGGCGCGGCGCAGGGCCTTCGAGAGTCTTCGGCGGGTCAAGGGATAGAGCAGGAGAAACAGCCCGTCGGAAAAAAGGGAGGCCTCCAAAAACACAAAAAATACGCCCATGACGCAGGCGCCCACCGCCTGCAGAAGCCCCCGCGCCGTAAGACCGCAGAAAAAGAGCGCCAGCAGAAGGCCGAAGGGGATCAAAACGGCGTACAGGGGAAGTCGGGGGAAGAAATAGCGCAGTCCGCCGTGGAGCTTTTTGGCAAGATAGAAGTGGCAGGCGGCAAAAATGCCCACCACGAGCAAAAGGGCAATGACAAACACGGCTTATTCCTCCCCGCTCGGAGCGCTCTGCTTCTTTTTTGTCAGCAGATCGAATTTGACGATGGCAATGACAAGGGAGCAAAGGCCCAGCCCATCGGCAATGACCGCCTCCCAGGCGCCCACGGACACGTTATATGCGATCCAAAACAGGCAGGAGGGCAGGGTCAGGAGACGCAAAAGGCGCTCGTTTTTCATGCCGTAGGAGACGGTGGTGAGGATCTTCGCCGTCAGGGGAAGAAGGCTCATGGGGCCGTTCCAACTTATGACCCCCAGAAGGATCAGCAGGGCGGAAAAGGCCAGGATCACGGGGGTGGTGGAGCGGTTCTTTGCCACCAGCTTATAAAACAAAAAGTTGCGCAGGCCCGACACCAGATCCATCCACGCGCCCGTATAGGCGTGGGGGCCCATGCAGAAATACTGCAGGGCAAAGGTGGTCTCCGAGGCCATTTTGCACAGAACGATGTGCTTGTGCTTTTTAAATTGGAAGGGAATGATTCCCAGGATCAGCGCTGCAATTCCCAGCGCACGGACGGCGATCTGCATAGCTCCTCCAAAAAACGTTCGTCCTCCTATTCTACCACAGAGCCGCCCCGCGGTCAACGCGTTTTTTGCAGAGCGCCTTTTCACGGGAAAAGAGGGTTTTAGGCTTTTTCTTGGGAGGCACTTCTTCGGCAAAAAGGGAGCCTCCCTCGGTCGGGGGGGGAAGGGCAAAAAAGGAGCCGAAAGGCTCCTTTTTTCAGTGAAGCACGGGAGAATGCCCGCGTGAAGCGGCGGCTGTACCGCCGTGAAGTTTGCCCTGCGGGCAAGTGATGTGTTTGCTACGCAAACGTGAAGGAAGCCTTTGCTCCGCAAAGCCGATTTTTTAAGGCGACCTCATCCACCGTCGTAGGGGTAAGCTTCGTTCGCCAGCCCTGCGGCACGATTTATAACAAGCCCGCACCCATCCATTCGCTTGCGGGGTACCCCATCGCGGCAGCGCGTGCCCTTTCCTACAGAATTTCATCCCACCCATACGGGCGCGCATAGCCTTCCCCGGAGGGGGAAGGGGGACCGCTTGCGGTGGATGAGGCGTCACGAAGCAAAGCTGATGATCTGTAAATATCTGTTGAATATAAAATAAATTTTGTTCTGAAAAAAACAATTTGTTCTGCCTATTTACAGAAAGAATGAAGCAACTTCTCGTTACGTTGCGGCGGGAGCAAGCCCCCGCCCTACCGTGGATATTTGTCTCGTTTTTTTACAGGAGGGGTCAGGGTGCAGACTTGCTGCTAACGCCTCCTCCACCACATCCGTGGTCCCCCTCCCCCCTCCGGGGAAGGCAACGCCCGCCCGAATGATTATGATAAATTCCCCTACAAACAGACCCGAACGAGAGGTTGGGGTGCACCGCAGGCGAATGGGAGAGCACGAGCCTGTTGCGTATTTTGACGCTACAAAACAAAGCTTGCTTTATTCCCTCCCTATCCAATACAAAAGGCAACGCGCCATAGCTTTCCCCGGAGGGGGTTGGGGTAAGTGACACCCCGCAAGGGAAAGCTTTGCACCGCCCGAGCGGCTCGGTGGAACTTATGCGAAGGGGCTTCGCCCCGTAGAAGACCGCTTGCGGTGGATGAAGCGTTCGTAACAAATTTATGCTTTGCTTCGTTCTGTTACATACCGAAACCGTCCGCTGTCGTAGGGGCGAACTTCGTTCGCCCGCACTCAAAGGGTCATAGTACTGCGCTGTCAAATGCGCAGGCGGACATTGGGGAAAAAGAAAATAAAACTATTGAAAAGTGCCACGCTTTGGAAAAAAACGAAAAAAACCTGCATTGACAAGCGGCGGTGGGTGGTATAAGATGGAAGGTGCAAAAGGATTCCCTCGCGGAGAGGGGATATTTCAAATCAAAGGAGAAAAAGCTATGAATTTTGATAAGAGCAACGCCCTTGTGGCACGCGAATTGAAGGTTGCCCCTCTGGCGGCGCAGACCTTCAGCAAGAGCTACCGCTACTTTATTCCCGATCATTCCCCCATGTTCATCGACCGCGCCGAGGGCGCCAGAGTATATGACGTGGACGGCAATGAATTTCTTGACTTCTGTTGCTGCCTCGGTCCCATCACCCTGGGCTACAACTATCCCCGCGTCAACGAGGCTGTCATCGAGCAGCTGAACAAGGGCATGATCTTCTCCACGCAGGCTCCCGTGGAGTGCGAGCTGGCCGAAAAGCTGGTAGAGCTGATCCCCTGTGCCGAAATGGTAAAATTTGTCAAGAACGGCAGTGACGCCACCACCTCCGCCATCCGTCTGGCCAGAGCCTACACCGGCCGCGAGAGAGTGGCCATGTGCGGCTATCACGGCATTCACGACTGGTCCATCGGTGCCTCCCAGAACAACCGCGGCGTACCCAAGGCCGTGTGCGAGCTGACGAGCACCTTCAAGTACAACGATATTGAGGATCTGGACCGCGTGCTCAGCAGCCATCCCGGCGAATTTGCCGCCGTTATTATGGAGCCCATTCAGGGCGACGGCACCACAAGCGAATATCTGCAGGCCGTGGTGGATACCGCCCACAAGCACGGCGCGGTGGCCATCTTCGACGAGGTAGTCAGCGGCTTCCACTATGCCATGGCAGGCGCGCAGGAATACTACGGCGTCACTCCCGATATGGCCTCCTTCGGAAAGGGCTGTGCCAACGGTATGCCTCTGTCCTTTGTGGCAGGTAAGCGCGAGATCATCCGCCTCATTGAGGAGGGCGTCTTCATTTCCAATACCTTCGGCGGCGACGCACTGAGCTTTGCAGGTGCTCTTGCCACCGTTCGGGAGCTGGAGGAGTAGAAGGTCTTTGAGCACGTTTGGAAGCTGGGAACCATGCTCATGGAGGGCATGAAGGCTCTGGTGAAGAAGCACGGCGTGGAAAAGGCCGTTTCCGTCAGCGGTCTGGCCGCTCACTGCGGCTTCTCCTTCGAGGACGTCGGCTCTCTGAATTATCTGGACATCAACTCCGTGGTTGCCAAGGTCCTGCTGGAAAAGGGCATTCTCTGCCCCTCCTACGCCTTCATTTCCTATTCTCACACCGAAAAGGACATTCAGATCTTCCTGGATGCCGTCGACTGTGCCATGGCTGAGGTACGCAAGGCCATGGATCAGGATAGCCTGGAGGGGATCCTTCCCGACGGCGTTCGCGTCAACCCCGTTTTCAAGAGAAACATCAAGTAAAACAAAAAGGAGCCGAAAGGCTCCTTTTTTTGTAGTCCGTAACGTGACAAATCTTGCTTTGCTTTTTTCTGCTATAAACGGTTTGGGCGGCGCTCCCTCCGGGAGGGAGGAAACACCGAAGGGGACTGAGGAAGCTTGCGCACAAAGGAAGGGCCGTGCTTGATTGAAATAGGCGCAGGCTCCTTCCCCGTAAAAGGATTTTCAAGTGGGGCGTTATGCGCCCGTAAGGTCGGAAAGGAGGGCGATGAGGGCGGCGCGCTCCCTTTTGGAAAAGAGGAAGAGGGGCAGGGCCAGAAGGAGGGCGGGCAGGAGGAAAGCAAGGCCGAACAGCAGATCGGTGACAATGACGCTGAGGCCTGCCGCCGCCATGAGGCAAAGCCAGACCGTCCACGGGATCGCCACCCAAAGGGGGCGGGAAAAGCGGTAGGAGACAGAGGCACCGTCGGGGGCGATGCGGCCCCGCAAAACACAGGAGAAGAGGGCGAAGGAGCCCTTTTTCTTGTGCCAGAGCACAAAGCGATCACCGCGGAGACGGCCTGCATTGCCGAAGGCATCTACCGCCAGGGGAGAGAGGGGTGCGACTTTGGCGGCAAAGCGGCGGGCAAAGCGGTCGCGGGAGAGGGAGAGAGGCAGCTTCATGGCATTACCCGAAGTACTTTCCCGCCAGAGCGCGGTACTGCACCGCCTCCAGCACGTGGCTTTCCCCGATGAGCTCCGCTCCGTCCAGATCCGCCACGGTGCGCGCCAAGCGCAAAATGCGGTCGTAGCCGCGGGCACTGAGCCCCAGAGCGGCAAAGCTCTCCTTCAGAATGGCCTCGCCCTTTTCGTCGGTGAGGCAGAATTTTTTGGTCAGAGCCCCCGAAAGGCCGCCGTTACAGTGCACGCCGTATTCCTGATAGCGCGCTTCGGCCAGCTTCCGCGCACGCTCTACCCGCACCCGCACGGAGGCGCTGCTTTCCGCGGGGGCACTGTCCCTCAGCTCCTCGAAGGACAGGGCGGGCACCTCCACCCGCATATCGATGCGGTCCAAAAGGGGGCCCGAGATCTTGGCAAGATAATGCTCCACCGCCGTTTTACTGCAGGTGCAGGGGTGGCTCGAGCCGTAATAGCCGCAGGGGCAGGGATTCATGGCACAGACCAGCATGAAATCCGTGGGGAAGGTCATTTTCCAGGCGGCGCGGGTAATGGTGATCTGCCGATCCTCCAAGGGCTGGCGGAGAATCTCAAGGCTTCGCTTTTCAAATTCGGGCACCTCGTCAAGGAAAAGAACGCCGTTGTGAGCAAGGCTCAATTCCCCCGGCTGGGGCACGGCGCCGCCCCCCGCAAGACCTGCGAAGCTGACGGTGTGATGGGGGGAACGGAAGGGTCTGCGGCGCACCAGGGCCTCTCCCGCGGGGAGGTTGCCGCTGACGGAATGAATGGCGGTGCTTTCCAGCATTTCGTCAAAGCGCATTTCGGGCAAAATGCCTGCCATGGCCTTGGCCAAAAGGCTTTTGCCGCTGCCGGGCGGCCCCACCAAAAGGAGGTTGTGTCCCCCTGCGGCGGCGATCTCCAGGGCGCGCTTGGCCGTTTCCTGTCCCTTCACGTCCTTAAGGTCCACAAGGCAGGGCGCCTCCGTCAGGCTGTGAGGATCGGGCAGGGTGGGAGCGAGGAGTGCGGCGCCCGTCAGGTGATCGACGATCTGGGCGGCACTGTCCGCACCGTAAACGGTCAGCCCCTCCACCACACTGCATTCGGCGGCGTTCTCCCCGGGCACGAACAGCTCCCGCACGCCCAGCTCCGAGGCCGCCAAGGCGCGGCAAAGGGCACCGGGCCCGCCGCGGAGACTGCCGTCCAGTCCCACCTCGCCGAAGAAGCACTTGCCCGAAAGATCGACGTTTTTCAAAAGGGAATTGGCAAGGAGCGCCAGTAGAATGGGCAGATCAAAGCCCGAGCCCTGCTTTTTGCGGTCGGCAGGGGCGAGGTTCACCGTGATCTTGCCGCCCGGCACGGGACAGCCCATACTGCGCAGGGCCGCCTGCACGCGGTTCATGCTCTCCTTGACCGCAAGATCGGGCAGACCGATGATATTTACCTCGGGCGAGCCGTAGGAGAAAAAGGCCTCCACCGTCACGCCGAAGCCCTCCAGCCCCCACAGGGCAAGGGTCGCGATTTTTACGATCATAGCGCCGCTCCTTTCATAAAGCTTGCCTCATTATACCATAAAGGGTCAGGGAATGCAAAAAAATTGTTTTTTTCCTTTATTTCCTTTTGTTTTTTTATAAAAAACTATACTTTTTGCCTTTACATCGAAAGAAAAGAATGATATAATGTCAAGCGGAAAATTAAAATACTTTTTAAATAAAGGAAAGGAAGTATTATCATGGTCACCAGAAAGAAAATGTCCATGGATGGTAACACCGCTGCGGCGCACGTATCCTATGCGTTCACCGAAGTTGCTGCCATCTACCCCATCACTCCCTCCAGCGTGATGGCAGAGCTGACCGACGCTTGGAGCGCCACCGGCCTGCAGAATATGTTTGGAGAAAAGGTGCGCGTCACTGAAATGCAGTCTGAGGCAGGTGCCGCAGGTACCGTTCACGGCTCTCTGGCCGCCGGTGCTCTCACCACCACCTATACCGCATCTCAGGGTCTGCTCCTGATGATCCCCAATATGTACAAGATCGCAGGCGAGCTGCTCCCCGGCGTTATCC
>JAFQMA010000020.1 GCA_017414535.1 Clostridia bacterium
CACTACCGCGGCCACGAGATCTATGCCGAGGCTCCCAACGGAGATAAGGTCAACGACGCCGTGTTCCAGAGAAACGCGCAGCTCCAGCAGATCTATAACTGCACCATCGTCATGGACGGTTCCGTCGGTTCCAAAGTGGACGAGACCCTGCGCGATCCCCTCATGGCAGGTGAATACGTAGCGGACATCGTCTACGGCGGTGTTACCATGATGATCAACCTTGCCAGCGCCAACCTGTTGGTGGACTATAATGATCTGGAAAACATCGACCTGTCCAAGGTCTGGTGGGACGACGGCTTTACCACCGGCGTCAACGTGGGCGGCAAGACCTTCATGATCAATGGCTCCGCAGGCACCTCCGAGGACCTGGGCGGCTGGATCATGTGCTACAATAAGGATTATGTCAAGGAATACAAGTCCGACCTGGACCTCTACCAGAAGGTTCGTGAGGGCGCATGGAACATGGATCTCTTTTACGAGATCTTCACCAACACCTGGAAGGATAACGACGGTGACGGCGTTATGGTCATCGGTACCGACAGATTCGGATACACCGGTGCTTATCAGGACAACTGGATGCTCCTGCAGTCCAACGGTCTGACCATTGCTAACTACACCTCCAGCGGCGAGATCGAGATCACCGATCAGCCCAAGCAGGAGCTGATGGATGCCTGGTCCAAGCTCCGTCCCGTTCTGACCTCTCCCTACCGCGACGTTTCCGACGCTCCCACCTACGTGCGCTCCGGCAAGTCCACCTTCGCCATCTCCACCGTCGGTGCCGTGGTTATGAAGGCAGGTCAGTCCAAGGTCAACATGGGTATTCTGCCCGTGCCCAAGCTCTACGAGAATCAGGCTGATTACGGCTCCGCCGTTTACTTCGGTCTGGCTCCCGCCTTCTCCATCCCCGTGACCGTTGAACACGCTACCGACTATGCCGCCAACGGCTTTACCTCCGGTGCCGAGCAGGCCGCTTACTTCCTGGAGGCCTTCGCTTACTATTCTCACGTTATCTTAAAGCCCGCCTTCTACGAGCAGGTCATGCTCAAGCAGAACGCAACCGACGCCGAATCCGCCGAAATGGTTGAAACCGCCCTGAGATATAAGCACTACGATCCCGTGGCAGGCTACCGTTGGGGCTCCCTCGTTAACGCCTTCTACGTTTGCGGCTCCGGTGATCAGTATGCACCCGGTACCGATATCAACTACGATAACCTGGTCTCCTACTACACCGCCCGTGTAAAGGGTACCCGTAAGGTCATCGAAAACTACATCGAAGCCATCTACGCTACCGATATCGGCTAAAGATCCATAAAACAGCCTTGGTTTTCCAAGGCTGTTTTTTTGTGCCAAACAAAATACTGATATTTTTTTCACAGAATCGTTATGTCTCAAAAAAACTCTTGCGCCGAAAAAACTCTTATGCTACAATGAGAATGGTCTTTTGTGTACCAACCAAAACAATATAAAAGGAGAATATCATGAAAACAAAGCTGCTCTCCCTGCTCCTTGCGGCTCTGTTGCTCGCTTCCGGCCTTTTGGTGGGCTGTGCAGGCGGCGAACAGGGCGGCGGTGCTACGAACGGCGGTGTCGTTACCGGCGGTGAGGCTCAGGACCCTGCCGAGATCTATGATGCCGAGATCAAGAACCTGAACGGCCATGAATTCCGCTTCTACGTTTCCGACCATACCCTCGAGCACTGGCAGACCAAGGAGGTCTATGCCGAGGCTCCCAACGGCGATAAGGTCAACGACGCCGTGTTCCAGAGAAACGCGCAGATCGCTCAGACCTACAACTGCACCATTGCCGCAGATAAGTACGTGGGCATCGACTGCTCTCAGACCCTGCGTGATCCCCTCATGGCAGGCGAATACGTGTGCGACTTTATTTACGGTCCCGCCCAGAAGATGATCCATCTGGGCAGCGCCAATCTTCTGACCAACTTTGACGAGCTGGAGAATATCGACCTGACCAAGGCCTGGTGGGATGAAAACCTCCTGCGCGGCATGAACATCGGCGGTAAGACCTTCTATCTGAACGGCTCTGCCGGCGTGACCGACGACTATTCCGCATGGGTCGGCTGCTTCAACAAGGACTACGTGAAGGAATACGACGCCGACCTCGACCTGTATCAAGTCATCATCGACGGCAAGTGGACCATCGATCTCATGTATCAGATCGCCTCCGCCACCTGGAAGGACGTGGACGGTGACGGCTCCATGGCCTACGGCGTAGACCGCTACGGCTGGGTCGGTGATACCATCGAGAACTACTTCATGATCCTGGGCGGCGGTATTACCGTTGCCAACTTTTCCGCCAACGGCGACATTGACATTCCCGAGCAGCCCAAACCCGAGGTGCTGGACGCTTGGTCCAAGCTCCGTCCCCTGCTGACCAGCCAGTACCGCGAGGTGCTGGACGCTCCCGTACATCTGCGTAACGGTCTCGCCACCTTCGCTATGGGCGCCGCCGCTACCACCGTACTGAAGTCCGGCCAGTCCAAGGTCAATATGGGTATCATCCCCGTCCCCAAGCACTCCGAGGAGCAGGATAAGTACTACTCCGGCGTTTACTACGGCACCTGCAACGTTTACTCCGTGCCCATCACCGTAGAAAACGGTTCCGATTGGGAGGCCAACGGCTTCTCCAGCGGTGCTGAGCAGTGCGCTTATTTCCTGGAGGCCTTCGGCTACTATTCTCACATCATCTTAAAGCCCGCCTTCTACGAGCAGGTCATGCTCAAGCAGAACGCAACCGACGATCAGTCCGCACAGATCGTGGAGCTGAGCCTTGAAAACAAGATCTACGATCCCGTTTACGGCTATCTGTGGGGCGGCTTGGGTGCCAGCTTCGTGCAGTCCGGCTCCGGTGAAAAGGGCCAGCCCAATACCGACCTCAACTACGACAATCTGGTTGCCCTCTACACCTCCCGCGTGAAGAGTGCCAGAAAGGCCATGAATACCTATATCGAGGCCATCAACATTCAGGAAGTTATCTAAATCTTCCCCTATCCTCTCCGCTTCGGCGGAGAGGATTTTTTTTGCAAAGATCTCTCCCGACTTTCAACTTATTTCAAAATTGTTTCGATTTTATTATAAAACTAAAAGAAATATGAATAATTCTTGACTTTATTAAGCCCGTGTGGTATAAGTAATTTGCTACCTCTTGAAAATCAACTTTAAAAGGAGAAATCGAATGAAAACAAAGATCATGTGCCTGCTTCTGGCCGTGCTCATGCTTTCCACCGGTCTTTTGATCGCCTGCGGAAGCGAAGAGGCCAAGCCCACGGGCGAAGTAGGCGGCGCTACCGTCGGCGAAGGCGACAGCACCGATCCCGCTGAGGTCTACGATGCCGAGATCAAAAACCTGAACGGGCACGAATTCCGCTTCTTCGTAGAGGATTTTGCTGCGGAATCCTGGAAGACCAAGGAGGTCTTTGCCGAAGCCCCCAACGGCGATAAGGTCAACGACGCCGTGTTCCAGAGAAACGCCCGCATCGCACAGACCTATAACTGCACCGTCTCTCAGGAGACCTACGTCGCCATCGACGCAGGCGCCGTTCTGAAGGATTCCCTTATGGCAGGCGAGTACGTCTGCGACTTTATTTACGCCAAGAGCACCAACCTTCTGTCTCTTGCCAGCTCCCGCCTCCTTGCCGATATGGGAGAGCTGGATAACGTCGATCTCACCAAGGTCTGGTGGGATCAGAGCATCGTCAAGCACATGAACATCGGCGGCAAGGTCTTCTTCCTCAGCGGCTCCGCGGGCATTTCCGACGATCTGTCCTCCTGGGCCTGCTGCTTCAATAAGGAATTCGTCCGCGAATACGATGCCGAGCTGGATCTGTACCAAACCGCCCGCGAAGGCGGCTGGACCGTGGACCTTATGTACGATATCATGTCCAATACCTGGAGAGATGTCAACGGTGACGGCGTCATGACCGCAGGCCGCGACCGCTTCGGCTGGGTAGGCGCTTATCAGGATAACTATTTCATGCTGCTGGCAGGCGGCCTGACCCTGGGTAACTACTCCTCCAACGGCGATATCTCCATCCCCGATCAGCCCAAGCCCGAGATCCTGGACGGCTGGTCCAAGCTCCGTCCCCTGCTCACCTCCCCCTACCGCGAGGTATCGGATATGCCCTCCCGCGTGCGTGAAGGCCAAGCTACCTTCTGCACCGCCGCCGTTTCTCCCGTTATCATGAAGGCAGGCCTGACCAAGGTCGCCATGGGTCTTCTGCCCATTCCTAAGCTCAACGAATCCCAGAAGGAATACTACACCGGCGTTTACTACGGCATGGTGCTGGTCTACTGCATTCCCGACACCGTGGAAAATTCCACCGATTGGCAGACCAACGGCTTCACCTCCGGCGCTGAGCAGTGCGCCTACTTCCTGGAAGCCTTCTCCTATTATTCTCACCTCATCCTGAGACCCGCCTTCTACGAGCAGGTGGTGCTGAAGCAGAACGCCACCGATGAGGAATCCGCAGAAATGGTAGAGCTCTGCCTGAAAAACAAGATGTTTGATCCCGTTGCCGGTTTCCGCTGGGGCAATCTGGTCAACGCCTTCTACGGCTGCGGCTCCAGCCCCAACTATCAGCCCAATACCGATATCAATTACGACAACCTCGTTTCCACCTACATTGCCCGTGTAAACAGCACCAGAAAGGCCGTGGAGGGCTATATCGAGGCCATCAATGCGGAAGAGGTCGTCTGAGGCTTCCTCTCCCAAACAACTTCATCCTTGCCCGAGCTTTCCGCTTGCCCAAGTGTTCTCGCGAACACTTGGGCAGTTTTATTTGCTTAGGCGAGTGCTATTGCTTCGCAGTGATATTTGTCTTACGACGTGTGTTATTCCTTCGGCAGCTTGGGCGAATAAAAGATCACCAAAGCCGTAAGGCTTCCGTATCCCTTCCCGAAAAGGAACGATCACGCTGCGCGTCAGCGCAGAATAGCACAGCCCCAAAGCGGAGAGCTTCTTCTTTGCCCTTGGGCAACTCTCATTAAAACCGAGGCAGACTTCCCTGATCTTTTCTTAAATATTCCGTTTTTTTGCACAAAATTAACGGAGATTCGCAAAAATGCTTGACCATTTTCACATTTCCATAGTATAATTAGACTACCAACCTTTGAAAGGAGAAACAAAATGAAAACAAAAATCATGTGCCTGCTTCTGGCCGTGCTCATGCTTTCCACCGGTCTTTTGATCGCCTGCGGAAGCGAAGAGACCAAGCCCACCGGTGATGCCGGCGGCGTAGCCATCGGCGGCGGTGATCCTACCGATCCCGCTGAGATCTACGATGCCGAGGTCAAGAACCTGAACGGTCACGAATTCCGCTTCGTTGCCAGGGACTGGTCCATGCAGCACTGGGCAACCAAGGAGATCTATGCCGAGGCTCCCAACGGTGACAAGATCAACGACGCTGTGTTCCAGAGAAATGCACAGCTCCAGCAGGTCTACAACTGCACCATCGCCGAGGATAAATACGTGGATTCCGACGTAGCCGCCATGCTGCGCGATCCCCTCATGGCAGGCGAGTACGTAGCAGACTACGTTTACACCCGCGCTACCGAGTCCATCAATCTGGCCTCCGCTAACCTGCTGGCCGATATGGGCGAGCTGGATAACATCGACCTGACCAAGGCCTGGTGGGATCAGAGCATCGTCAGCAACATGAACGTTGGCGGCAAGGTATTCTTCCTCAGCGGCTCCGCCGGTATTTCCGACGACTATTGCGCTTGGGCTACCTGCTACAACAAGGATTACGTGAAGGAATACAAGTCCGATCTGGATATGTACCAGATCGCCCGCGAAGGCAAGTGGACCGTTGACCTTCTGTATGAGATCATGAGTAACACCTGGAAGGATAACGACGGTGACGGCGTACTGAAGTACGACGTTGACCGCTACGGCTGGGTCGGCGCTTATCAGGACAACTACTTTGTGCTCCTGGCCGGTAACATCACCGCCGCTACCTACTCCGCTAACGGAGACATCCACATTCCCGAGCAGCCCAAGGCTGAGGTCATGGACGCATGGGCTAAGCTCCGTCCTCTTCTCACCAGCCAGTACCGTTGCGTAGGCGACGCTCCCGTGTACGTTCGTACCGGTCTTGCTACCTTCGCTACCCAGGCTGCCGCCGCTTCCGTGCTGAAGTCCGGCCAGTCCGAGGTCAACATGGGTCTGCTTCCCATTCCCAAGCTTTACGAATCTCAGGATAAGTACTACTGCGGCGTATACTACGGTATGTGCTGTGTTTACTCCATCCCCAACACCGTTGAGAACGCTGTTGACTGGGAGTCCAACGGCTTCACCTCCGGTGTGGAGCAGGCCGCTTACTTCCTGGAGGCCTTTGCATACTATTCTCACATGATCCTCAAGCCCGCCTTCTACGAGCAGGTCATGCTGAAGCAGAACGCTACCGACGATCAGTCCGCTGAAATGGTCGAGCTCTGCTTTGAGAACAAGGTGTACGATCCCGTTGCAGGTTACCGCTGGGGCGGTCTGGTTGACGCCTTCTACTCCTGCGGCAGCGGCGCAAACTGGGAGCCCGCAACCGATATCAATTACGACAATCTCGTTTCCACCTACACCGCTCGCGTAAAGAGCTGCAGAAAGGCCATCGATAACTACATCAAGGCCATCAACACCGAGACTGTCATCTAAAAGATCCCCTTGAGAGGAGCCGAGCTTCGGCTCCTCTTTTTTTGCCCCCTCTTAATTTTCCCTAAAATTTGCAGCACCTTCGCACATCTTGCTGTCAAAAATCGTAAACTTTTAAAAATCAAGGTAATTCTGCCCAAAAACGCCCGTGTTACATTTATTTTTTATTGACATTTTCCCAAAAAAGGGTATAATGAATGCATCAAGATCACCCCTCAGAAAGGAGAATGAAAAAAATGAAAACAAAGCTTCTTTGCCTATTTCTTGCCCTTCTGATGCTTTCCACCGGCCTTTTGGTAGGCTGTGCAGGCGGCGGCGAGGAGGTAAAAGGCACCGGCGAATTCACCCCCGTTACGGGCGGTGATTCCGTTGACCCTAACGAGGTTTACGACGCCGAGGTCAAGAATCTGGGCGGCCACGAATTCCGCTTCTACGTGGAAGACTACGGCATGGAGCACTGGAAGACCCGCGAGGTCTATGCCGAGGCTCCCACCGGCGATAAGATCAACGACGCCGTATTCCAGAGAAACTCTCAGATCGCTCAGACCTACAACTGCACCGTCGTGGAGGATAAGTACGTCAACGTTGACGTTGCCGCTGCCCTGCGCGATCCCCTCATGGCAGGTGAATACGTAGCTGACTTTATCTACGGCACGGCCACCGATATGCTGACCTTAGCCAGCTCCAAGCTCTTTGTTGACTACGCTACCCTGGACAACATCAACCTCGACAAGGTTTGGTGGGACAAGAACTTCGTTGAAGGTGTCAACGTAGGTGGCAAATACTACTTCCTCAGCGGCTCCGCCGGTATCTCCGACGACCTTTGCGCATGGGCTATGTGCTTCAATAAGGACTACGTCCGCGAGTACCGGACCGATCTGGACCTCTATCAGGTGGTTCGTGAGGGCAAGTGGACCGTGGATCTGCTTTACGAGATCTTTTCCAACACCACCAGAGATAACGATGGTGACGGCGCCATCCTGACCCCCGGTACCGACCGTTTTGGCTTCATCGCCGACTATCAGGACAACTTCGGTATGATCCAGGCAGGCAACATCACCCTGGCCAACTATTCCGCTAACGGTGACATCGAGATTCCCGATCAGCCCAAGCCCGAGATCCTCGACGCTTGGTCCAAGCTTCGCCCCGTGCTCACCTCTCCCTACCGTCTGGTGACCGACGCCCCCCGCTACGTGCGTGAGGGTACTGCCGTATTTGCTTCCTGTGCCGTTGCTGCCGTCGTTATGAAGGCAGGCCAGTCCAAGGTCAACATGGGTCTGCTTCCCATGCCTAAGCTCAGCGAGTCTCAGGACAAGTACTACAACCCCGTTTACTACGATATGTGTAACGTGTACGCCATCCCCACCACCGTTGAGCTTGCCACCGACTGGCAGTCCAACGGCTTCTCCTCCGGCGCTGAGCAGTGCGCTTACTTCCTGGAGGCCTTCGGCTACTATTCTCACGTTATCTTAAAGCCCGCCTTCTACGAGCAGGTCATGCTCAAGCAGAATGCGACTGACTCCGAGTCTGCCGAAATGGTGGATGCCATGCTGGAGAACAAGGTGTACGATCCCGTGGCAGGCTACCGTTGGGGCAAGCTGGTCTACTCCTTCTATGAGTGCGGCCGCGGCGAGAAGGACGCTCCCGGCTCTGACATCAACTACGATAACCTGGTTGCCGTATATTCCTCTCGCGTAAGAAGCGCCAGAAAGGCTCTTGAGAACTACATCACCGCCATCAACGTAGAGGATCAAGCCTGATTCCATCATCCCTCAAAAGCATCGCCCCCTCCCCATTGGGAGGGGGCCTTTTTTTGTAAAAAATTAAGTTTCTTTACCTCTTTCCTTTTCTTTCTTTAACGAATTTACAATTTCATAACATTTTATTTTGCAAGGCACCTTGTTGTGCATTTACCCAAACGACGCCGCCTCCTTTCGTCATTTTTACGAATTGCGCGAATTTTTTTGTAGGAAATAGCACTTTTTAGGAATTTTCTTGTGCAAATTCTTCTTTTTTTGCCGCAAAATGAAAAAGACACCGTCTTTTTCCATAGTTTAACAATTTGTAAAGTCCCTTGCAAAATGCTGAATTGCCATGCTATAATGAGATAAATGGTAGAATCGCTATCGTTTTCCCACATTATCTTTTAAGGAGAGATATCATGAACAAAGCAAAGATCCTTTCTCTGATCCTGGCAGTTCTGATGCTTTGCACCTCCCTTCTGGTAGGCTGTGCAGGCGGCGAACAGGGCGGCGAACAGGGCGGTCCCGGCGTCGGCAACATCACCAATGACGCTACCGATCCCGCTGAAGTCTACGATGCCGAGATCAAAAACCTGAACGGACACGAATTCCGCTTCTACGTCGGCTCCGCAAACTCCGAGCACCTGAAGGTGCGCGAGATCTATGCTGAGGCTCCCACCGGCGACAAGATCAACGACGCCGTGTTCCAGAGAAATGCTCAGCTCCAGCAGACCTACAACTGCACCATCATTGAGGAGAGAGTTGACGTTCTCGACATTGCGGAAATGCTCCGCGACCCCCTCATGGCAGGCGAGTATATCTGCGACTACATTTACATCAACCCCAGAAACGGCATCAACCTTGCCTCCGCTAACCTGCTGGTTGACTTCAATGAGCTGGATAACATCGACCTGACCAAGGCTTGGTGGGACCAGAACGCTCTCAACGGCGTGAACGTCGGCGGCAAGACCTTCTTCCTGCTGGGCAGCGCCAGCGACTCCGAGGAGATCTCCTCCTGGGTCGTTTGCTTCAATAAGGAATACGTGAAGGAATACCAGAGCGATATCGACCTCTATCAGGAGGTTCGTGACGGCAAGTGGACAACCGACCGTATGTATGACATCACCGTCAACACCTGGGAGGACATCAACGGTGACGGCGCCATGGTCGTCGGTACCGACAGATTCGGCTACGTTGGTGAGTACATCAACAATGCCGTGCACATCATCTGCGGCGGTATCACCATCGGCACCTATTCCACCAACGGCGACATCCTCATTCCCGATCAGCCCAAGCCCGAGGTTCTGGATGCATGGGCTCACCTGCGTCCCCTTCTCACCACCGGCTACCGTGACGTTTCCGACGCTCCCGTTCGCGTACGTACCGGCCTTGACACCTTTGCCGCTTGTAACATGGGTGCAACCGTCCTGAAGGCAGGTCAGTCTCAGGTTCCCCTGGGTCTGCTTCCCATGCCTAAGCTGTACGAAACTCAGGACAAGTATTACACCACCATCTTCTTCGGTATCACCGATACCTACACCATCCCGATCACCGTTGAGAACGCTCCCGACTGGGCATCCAACGGCTTCTCCTCCGGTGCTGAGCAGGCCGCTTACTTCCTGGAGGCCTTCGGCTACTATTCCAGAATGATCCTTGAGCCCGCCTTCTACGAGAACGTGGTGCTGAAGCAGAACGCTACCGACGACAGCTCCGCTGAAATGGTCGAGCTGGCTCTGGCCAACAAGCTCTACGATCCCCTCCTCGGCTACGAGTGGGGCCGCATTGCTCAGGCCTTCTACTACTGCGGATGCGCAGAACGCTACCAGCCCGGCTCTGACATCAACTACGACAACCTGGTATCCACCTACACCTCCCGTGTAGCAGGAGCCCGCAAGGCTGCCGATAGCTACGTCAAGGCCATCAACACCACCGCTGTTGGAGGCTAATATCAAAAGCAAAAGAGGAACGGATCTTCCGTTCCTCTTTTTTCATGCCCGCGCACGTAAAAAAGCATAAAAATATAACTGAGGCGCACTTCCTTACGAAGTGCGCCTCTTTCGGCAGCTTTATTCTTTTGCAAGAAAAGCCTTCAGTCGGGGAGACTGCGGATCAGTGAAAAGCCTTTCGGGGTCACCCTCCTCGGCGATCACGCCGTCTGCCATAAACACCACCTTATCGCTGATCTCTCGGGCAAAATTCATTTCGTGAGTCACGATGATCATCGTGATCTTCTTCTGCGCCAGCTCCTTCAAAACGCGGAGCACCTCCCCCGTCAGCTCGGGGTCGAGGGCAGAGGTGGGCTCGTCAAAGCAAAGGATCTTGGGCGAAAGCATCAATGCGCGGGCAATGGCAACTCTCTGCTGCTGACCGCCCGAAAGCTCGCAGGGATAGGCCGCGGCCTTTTCGGAAAGGCCCACCTGCTCCAGAATGCGGTCTGCCCGCTCGGCGATCTCCTGTAGGATCTCCTTCTTGCGTGTGCGCCAATCGGGCTTTTCCTTGGCCAAAAGGCCGGGCGCCAGACAGAGATTTTCCTTCACGTTATATTGGGGGAAAAGATTGAACTGCTGGAATACCATGCCGAAATTCATGCGCTTATCGCGCAGAAGCCTGTCACTCAGCTTTTCGCCCGCCTCGTAAAGAAGCTCACCCTCCAAATGAAACTGCCCCTGATCGGGCTCGCACAGGAAGTTGATACAGCGAAGCAGGGTGGTCTTACCGGAGCCGCTGGAGCCGATGATGGACACCACCTGCCCCTTTTCCATGGAGAAGTCGATGTTTTTCAGCACCTCGGTCTTGCCGAAGCTTTTGGAAATATTATTTACCTCGAAATATGCCATACCGTCACCTCACACCTTAAAGTAAGACAGCCTCTTCTCGATCCTGCCCAAAACCAGCGTCAAAACGCCCACGAAGATCAGATAGAACACGGCGGAATAGAAGATGGGCCAGATCAGTGCGGCGGAATTGGCCATTTTCTTTGCGGTAAAAATGATCTCGGGAATGGCAATGGCATTGGCCAGCGCCGTATCCTTCACCAGCGTGATGATCTCGTTGGAGAAGGGAGGCACGATGCGCTTCACCACCTGCTTGAGCACCACACGGAAAAATACCTGCGTGCGGGTCATGCCCAAAACATAGCCCGCCTCGTACTGCCCCTGAGAAATGCTCTCGATACCGCCGCGAAAGATCTCGGAAAAATAGCAGGCGTAATTCACCACGAAGGCGATCAGCACCGCTAAAAAGCGGCCGTACCACAAAAGCTCGCGGGAGCCGGAGGCGATGGTGGCCTCCAGATCCAGCTTATCGAATAGGTTGACCATATTGCCGTCCCCGATGAGGCCGGGCAGGTAATAGATCAGGAAGATGAACAGCATCAGCGGTATACCGCGCACCACCCAGATAAAGATCTTACTGGGAATGCGGATCACCTTTAATTTACTCATAGAGCAAAAGGAGAAAAGTAGTCCCAAGGGAGTGGCCAGAAGCAAGGTTCCCGCAAATAACAGGCAGGAAATGCCGAAGCCCTCCAATAGGGTCTTGGTAATGGTTACGAAATCCATTCTGTGTCCTTCCTAACGTTTTCTTCTGTGAAGCCTTGGGCTATACACAGAAAACTGCAAGGCAAGAAAAGCTCTTGCCTTGCAAAGCAGTTTGTCTGTCTCTTAATTACTTCTGATCGGAGAAATCGGTGATGGCAGTGTTGGAAACGCCGTACTTTGCGGCAAGCGTTGCAATGGTGCCGTCTGCTGCCAGCTCCTCCAGAGCGCCGTTGACCTTTGCGGTCAGCTCGCTGCCCTTCTTGAAGCCGATGGCGTAGAACTCAGCGTCGGAGTAAACCTTTTCAACGATGGCAAGATCAGCGTAGTCGCCCTTGCCAACGTAAGCCTTGGCAAGCTGCTCGTCCAGAACGACGAAGTCAACGGAGCCGAGAGCCAGATCCTTCAGAGCGTCCAGCTGGCTGGTCACACCCTTCTTGATGGCGCCGGTCAGGTTCTGGGTCAGATAGGTATCGCCGGCGGAGCTGTTCTCCACGGCACCGACCTTGCCTGCCAGAGAATCGGTGGCGGTCACGGCGGCGGCAGCGTCCTTCTTGGTTACGATGACCTGCTTGTTGCCCATGTAGTTGTAAGAGAAGTCGACCTTGTCGGCGCGGGCAATGCCGTCGTCGTCAGCGGTGTTGGCGGTAAAGCCGTTCCAGATGCAGGTGATGGTGCCTGCGTTCAGCTCGGTGTACTTCTGATCCCAGTCAATGAGCTTGAAGGTCACGTTGTAGCCGAGCTTTCCGAAAACAGCCTCAGCCAGCTCGGTATCAAAGCCAACCAGCTTACCGTTTTCTTCATAGTTCATGGGCTCGTAAATGGTGTAAGCAACGACCACGGTCTCCTTGGCGGCGTCACCCTCACCGGTCTTCTGTTCTTCCTCAGCGCAGGAAACGAAGCTGAACAGCATCAGAACTGCAAGAAGAAGCGCAAATACTTTTTTCATGTCAGTATCTCCTCGAAACATTTTAGTCTGCTAAAGCAGTGAAGTAATCCTACCACACTTTTTGCCCTTTGTCAAGGGTTTTTGAGAAAATTTGGAGAAGAAGTAAATTTTTTCTGCGTTTTGCGCTTTTTCCTTGAAAAGAATGCGCGTTTATACTAAAATAGAAGAAAAGGGAGGCTTTTATGATCCTACGCTCTCTGCGCCGCTACCCCCTTTGGTGGGCCTTTGCCTCGGCAAGCCTTTTGTGCCTGCTGTTGGGGCTTGCCTTCCCCCTGTGGGAGGGCCTTGCAGAATGGTGGTCCCGCTATCCCGCCGCAGGTCTGCGGCTGGCCTTGGGTGGGATCAGCTCCCTTGCGCCCTTTTCCCTCTTTGAGCTGCTGATCGCTCTTGCCGTCCTCTACGGGCTTTTCCTTCTTATCTTTACCGTTGTTTTACTGTGCCGCAGGGAGCGCCGTCGCCGCTTTCTCCGCTTCAAGGCCCTCTATCTGATCCCTCTGTGCGTTCTGATCTGCGTAGCGGATCTCTTTTTTCTGACCTTTTCCTCCTCCTATCACCGCCGTTCCGTGGCGGAAAGCATGGCGCTTGAAACGGAAGATCTTTCCGAGGAGGATCTGTTCTTCGCGCTGGAGACCCTTTGCGCCATGGCCAACGAGGCTGAGGCACAGATCCCGAAGAACGAGGCAGGCGAAAGCCTCATGCCCTATACCGAAGGGGAGCGCGCCGAGGCCGTGCGCCGCGCCGCCGAGGCCTTCGGCAAAAGAAATCCCTTCTATCAGTCGGCGGGCTTCCGAACGAAGTCCCTCGTC
Source organism: Clostridia bacterium (assembly GCA_017414535.1). Taxonomy (GTDB): domain Bacteria; phylum Bacillota; class Clostridia; order Oscillospirales; family SIG627; genus RGIG5579. Next base: position 13,694 of record JAFQMA010000020.1, read on the forward strand.
TCCTCGCCTCTGATCACCTACACCCATATTTCCGGCATCTTCGGCTTTTTCACGGGGGAGGCCAACGTCAACGACCATTACCCCCATTTCATCGTCACCGCCACCGCCGCCCACGAATCCGCCCATGCCCGCGGCATCGGCCCCGAAAACGAATGCAATTTTCTGGCCTTCGCTACCCTTGCGGAAAGCGAGGATCCCTATCTTGCCTATTGCGGCACCGTCTTCGTGCTGGACGATTTTATTTCCCTTTGTCGCAGGCTGGACCGTGACCGCGCAGAGGGCGTGCTGGAGAGCCTTTCCCCCACGGTATGGCGGGACTGGGAGGCCTATAGCCGCTTTTTCGAGCCCTATCGGGATTCGGCCGCCGCAGAGATCGCGGATAAGACCAATTCCGCTTATTTAAAAAGTCAGGGACAGTCGGAGGGCACCCTCTCCTACTCCCGTATCATCGCACTTTGCACCGCTTATTTAAAGAGCGCCCGTTGAAAGGAGCATTATGAATCCCATCCAAGCCCTATCCCGCGAATTTTCCGTCTCCGAGACAAGGATCGAGGCGGTCATCGCCCTTTTGGACGAAGGCAACACCGTCCCCTTTATCGCCCGCTACCGCAAGGAAAAAACGGGCGCCATGGACGACGTGACCCTGCGCCGTCTGGAGGAACGCCTTTCCTACCTGCGCTCATTGGAGACACGGCGGGAGGAGGTACGCCACACCATCGAGGAGCTGGGGAAAATGACACCCGAGCTGGCCGAGCGCCTGGATAAAGCCACCATTTTAGCCGAAATTGAGGATATCTACCTCCCCTTCCGTCCCAAACGCCGCACTCGCGCAGGCATTGCCCGCGAAAAGGGACTGGAGCCCTTGGCGGAAAAGCTCCTCCTGCAGGATCAGACCGATCCCCTGACGGAGGCCGCCTCCTTCATCGACGCCGAAAAGGGCGTGGAGACCGCCGAGGACGCTCTGCAGGGCGCCATGGACATCGTAGCGGAGGACATTTCCGACAATGCGGATCACCGCGGCGAGCTGCGCCGTCTCTTCCGCAAGGAAGGTCTCTTTCGCACCGTGGCGGCAAAGGACGCCGAGCTTGGCGTGTACGCCATGTACGAGGATTTCTCCCAGAAGATCGCCGCCATCCCCTCCCACCGTGTGCTTGCCGCAGACCGCGGCGAAAAGGAAGGCGTGCTGAAGGTCACCGCCCTGCCCGAGGAAGGACTTGCCCTGCAGCTGCTCACCCGTGCCTTGGTGAAGGAAAACAGCCCCTGGGCACCCTATATGACAAGAACCGTAGAGGATAGCTACCGCCGCCTGCTCTGCCCCTCGCTGGAGCGCGAGATCCGCGGAGAGCTCACCGATGCGGCCCACGAATCGGCCATCACCCTCTTTTCCGAAAATCTGAAAAATCTTCTTCTCTGTCCTCCCGTCAAGGGCAAGACCGTACTGGGCTTTGACCCAGGCTATCGCACGGGCTGTAAGCTGGCGGTGGTAGACCCCACCGGCAAGGTGCTCACCACGGGTGTCATCTACCCCACCAAGCCCCGCGAGGACGTGCGCGGTGCGGAGGAGACCCTCCTTTCTCTCTTTGAAAAATACGGCGTGGACGTGGTGGCCATCGGCAACGGCACCGCCTCGGGAGAAAGCGAGCTGTTCGTTTCCGAGCTGATCCGCAAGAAAGATCTTTCCGTAAAATACGCCATGGTGTCCGAATCGGGCGCCTCCGTGTACTCTGCCTCCCCCTTGGGAGCCGAGGAGTTCCCCGATTTTGACGTAACCGTGCGCAGTGCCGTTTCCATCGCCCGCCGCCTGCAGGATCCCTTGGCGGAGCTTGTGAAGATCGATCCCAAAAGCATCGGCGTGGGTCAGTATCAGCACGATATGAAGCCCGCCCGACTAAGCGCCGCCCTGGAGGGCGTAGTGGAGAACTGCGTCAACCGCGTGGGTGTGGATCTGAATACCGCCTCCTTCATGCTGCTCTCGTACGTAGCCGGTCTGACGAAGACCACCGCAAAGGCCATCGTGGCTCACCGCGAAGCAAAGGGTGCCTTCCGAAGCCGAGAGGAATTAAAAAAGGTCAAGGGCATCGGCCCCGCCGCCTTCCGCCAGTGCGCGGGCTTCCTTCGCATCCCCGGCGGCACCGAGGAGCTGGATAACACGGGCGTTCACCCCGAAAGCTACGAGGCCGCCCGCGGGCTCCTTTCCCGCTTAAAGGCAAAGGCAGGCCAGCCCTTAGCCGCAAGCTATGAGGCCGCAGGGAAAAAGGCCCTTGCCGAGGTGCTGGGAGTGGGCGAAATGACCCTGACGGACATTGTGCTGGAGCTGGAAAAGCCCGGCCGCGACCTGCGCGACGATCTGGAAATGCCCCCGCTCCGCTCAGGCGCCCTCACCCTGGAGGAGCTGAAGGACGGAGAGGAATACGACGGCACCGTGCGCAACGTGTGCGATTTCGGCGCCTTCGTGGACATCGGCGTCCATCAGGACGGTCTGGTGCACATCTCCCAGCTGTCCGACCGCTTCGTGAAGCATCCCTCTCAGGTGGTCAGTGTCGGCCAGCGAGTGCGTGTACGCGTTTTGAGCGTGGATCGGGTCAAAAAGAAGATCTCCCTGACCATGAAGGGTCTGAATAAAAATTAAGGAAGAAAAGCTATGAAAAACCTCACGAAGAAAACCGTCCTCACCATCGGCGCGGGGCTGTTCCTTCTCTATCTGTGCATTCATTTCTGGCCCACGGTGGCAAGCTTTGCGGGCACGGTGCTTTCCGCCGCCTCCCCCCTGTTCGTGGGCGCACTGGTTGCCTACATCGTCAATCTCCTCATGCGCCGCTTCGAAAGCTGGTGGTTTCCCCGTTCCAAAAAGAAATTCGTTCTTAAGACCCGCCGCCCCATTTGCATGTTTCTGTCCTACCTCTCCTTCTTCGTGGTGGTGGCGCTGGTGCTGTGGCTGGTGATCCCTCAGCTGATCTCCTGCATCCGTCTGGTCATCGGCGTATTCCCCCAGTGGATGGAGAGCACCGTGGCCTTTTTCCAGAGAAACCACATTTTTGAGGGAGAGCTCCTCTCCTTTTTGGCAGGCATCAATTGGGATCAGGTCACCGATACCCTCATGAGCTTTTTCACCTCGGGTCTTGGCGATATCATGACCTTCGTCATTGATACGGTGGCTGCCGCCGTCAGCACGGTGGTCAACACCTTCCTCAGCTTCATCTTCTCCCTTTACTTCCTCTTTGAAAAGGATAAGCTCCTGCGGGGCTCCAAGCGCTTGGCCGCCGCCCTGCTCCCCGAAAAGGGCATGCGGTACTGTCTCTATTTCTTCCGCGTCTTCCACGAATCCTTCCGCGGCTACATCATCGGTCAGAGCGTTGAAGCCGTGATCCTCGGTCTTCTCTGCGCCATCGGCATGCTGATCTTCCGCTTCCCGTACGTAGCCATGATCAGCGCTCTGGTTGCCTTCACCGCCCTGATCCCCGTGGCCGGCGCTTATATCGGTGCCATTGTGGGCGCCTTCATGATCCTCACCGTCTCTCCCCTGAAGGCCATTCTTTTCCTCGTATTCATCATCGTCCTTCAGCAGCTGGAGGGCAACCTTATTTACCCCAAGGTCGTAGGCACCTCTCTGGGACTGCCCGGTCTTTGGGTGCTGGCGGCCGTGGTCATCGGCGGCGGCATCATGGGCATACTGGGCATGCTCATCGGCGTTCCCTTCGCAGGGGCGCTCTACCGCATTTTAAAGGATTTTGTCAACGAGCGTGAAAAAACAAAGCCCGCTCTCACGGCGGAGCCCAAGGAAAACGCATAAAAAGCCATTTTTCCTCCATACTAAATACAGTGTGATCAAAAGCAAAGGCCGATGGTTTCCGTCGGCCTTTTTCTTTGGGAGGAAGCATGGATCAAGGGACGCTGAAGAAGCTGGCGCAGGTAGTGGCAGGCGGAGCCGTTTCGGCTCTGTCCTCCGCTCTGTTTATTTTGCCCTACCGCCTGGTAACGGGCGGTGTGGCGGGGCTGGCTCTGCTTCTTTCCCCCTTGGGACTTCCCGCCGCACGGATCATTCCTCTCCTGACCTGGGGCCTCTTTCTTTTGGGCTGGTGCACGCTGGGGCACCGCTTTGCCTCCCGCACCTTTCTTTTTTCTCTCAGCTATCCTCTTTTTCTCTCCTTCTTCTCCTCTCTGTACGGCAAAGCAGGCGTTCCTCTGCTGTTTGGGAGCGGTCCATGGGGCGCGCCCCTTGCCGCCCTCATGGGAGGTACGGTGCTGGGGCTCGGCTGTGCCTTCAGCTTTCGCGGCGGCGGCAGCACGGGCGGTCTTGACGTCATTGCCCTGCTCCTGTGCCGCGTTCTGCCCCGCCTGCGGGTGGGGCGGGTCATTTTCCTGCTGGACACGCTGATTTGTCTGGGCGGCCTCCTCCTTTTCCAAAGTCCCCTCCACAGTCTCCTGGGCGCCCTTGCCGCCTTCATGGGCGCGGTCATGCTGGAGCTGTTTTATCCCCTTTCCGCCGGCGACAGACCGTAAAAAGCTCCGAATATATAAAAAAGCAGAGCGATCGCTCTGCTTTTTCTTTTTGTCTTATCGTTTATTCATTCATATCCTGCACCAGGGAAAGATATTCCTCGCAGGTGTTCAGCCTTGTGGCGCGGTCACGCAGCTGAGCCGCTCCGCGAAAACCCTTTAAATAATGGGAAACGTGCATCCGCATCTCCCGCCCCGCCGTCTCCGGCTTGTAGGCAAAGGCCAAACGGATATGCTCCCGCAGTACCTCCCTTTTGGAAAAGGGCTCCGGCTCCGTCCCCTCCAGCGCGGCACGGATCTCACGGAAGACCCAGGGGCTTCCTACCGCCGCGCGGCCGATCATTAAGCCATCCGCTCCCGTAGCCTCCAAAAGAGCACGAGCGGAGGCACCGTCCTTTACGTCGCCGTTGGCAATGACAGGCACGGCCACCGCGCCCTTTACCGAGGCGATCACCGCGGGCTTCACCGTCCCGTCCCGATACAGATCGGCGCGGGTCCTGCCGTGAACGGTAATGCGACTTGCCCCCGCCGCCTCGGCGGCACGGGCTACCTCGGGGGCGTTCAGCTCCCCGTCGCTCCAGCCCGCACGGATCTTTACACTGACGGGCAGGGGACTTTTCTTCACCACGGCGGAAACGATCTCAAAAATCCGATCGGGCCTTCTCATAAGGGCGCTTCCCTCGCCGTTCCCCACGATCTTGGGCACGGGGCAGCCGAAATTCAGATCCACCCCCGCAAACCTTTCTTTTTCACAAAGGCGCAGGGCGGCCTCCGCCATGATCTCCGGCTCGGAGCCGAAGAGCTGCAGATCGCAGGGCACGGCCACCTCGCCCACACGGGCCAGCGCCCACGTTTTCTTATCCCCGTATACACAGGCCTTGGCGGAGATCATCTCCGTGCAGAAGGCATCTGCCCCCATTCGGGCGCAGATCTCGCGGAAGGCGCGGTCGCCCGCCCCCGCCATGGGTGCTAAATACAATGGAATTTTTTCTTTCATCATGCTTTAAGAAAAGCCGACCCGAAGCATCGGGTCGGCTTTTTATCCTTTGTTGCTTATGCCTCGTCGGTCTTCAGAAGCTCGTTGAGGAAATCAACCACGGTCTGAAGGTTCTTCTTATTGTCCTCCAGGCTGGGGAAGCGTTCCTGCGTATCGGAGCCGCTGGAGCCGTTGGCGCCGTATTCCAGACCGAGGGTGTACACGCCTGCGGCCTCGCCGCCCATCTTCTCAGCGATGGCAAGGGTCTCGGGCACGCGCTGAGCAAAGCTTCTGGCACCGTACAGCAGGACCACGGGCACGTCCTCTCCGTAGTAGGAGCGGATGAGCTTGATAAAGTCCTCGCCGCGGCGAACGAATTCACCGATGGCAAGATCGGTCAGGGTATCCTCAATGCCAACGTGAAGCACGATGACGTCGGGGGTACGGTCGGGTGCGTACAGAGTCTCGGTATTTTCACGGAAGCCGTACTGTGCGGAATAGATCATGGGCAGAGTCAGCTTGTTGATGGCAGTAGCCATACCGATGGAGGAGCAGGCAACCAGAGAGTAGTCTGCATCCATCGCCTCGGATACCAGATAAGGCAGAGCGGAGGTGGAGCTGATCTCGGTATCGATGGTCTTGGAGCCCTTCATGTTGCCCAGAGCGCCGTAGCCGCTGAAGTAGCCGTCACCGATGAACTCGATGTACAGATCCTTCTCTGCGGTATCAGCCTCCAGCATCTCGCCGAAGAAGGTCAGAGACAGAAGGGAGTTGTAGCCGCTGGTGGAGGTACCGATCTGGCTCTCCTTCACAAAGCGGATGGTGTGCTCGCCGGGCTCGATGCCGGTAGCGATCACGGTATTCTTACGGCCGGAGCCGATCTCGATGCTGGACTGAGCCACCTCACCGTCGATATAGAGCTTCCAATAGGTAGTATAGCTGGAACGGGTGGACAAGGTCAGGTCCGTACCGATATCGTCAACCAGAATGCGCGCCTCAAAGCCGGATCCGCCCCAGTCGGTGGCAAGCTCACCCGTAGCGGTAAAGACACAGCGCTCATTGAGCAGCTTCAGCTTAGATTCATTCTTATAAAGACCAAACTCCGTGGGCTTCTTTTCCTCCACGGTCTTCTCTTCCTTGGTCTCGGTCTCTTCGCCGTACTCGCCAAGACCGCCGGACATATCCGAAGAGCAGGCTACGGTGGGCAGGACCATTGCAAGCACCAGAAGCAACGCCAGACAAATTCTCCAAAGTTTCATGAATTGTCTCCTTTCAAACAGCGGATCAAAATTCAATATTACACACCGCAAAGCGGTAGCGGGTCTTCCCCGTATAATATGTTCATTTTATTGTACCACATCGGAGGGGAGATTGTAAAGGGAAAAAAGCATGAATTTTTAAGTTTTTTTTATGAATTTTCCCCAAAATTCCGTTTTCTTCCCCCTTCCCGTCTCTGCACGGAGCGGCAGGGACGGCATACTCTGTCATGGGGGAACAAAAAAAGGAGTCTGTCATGCAAAGCTTCACCATTTACTGTCCCTCCGTTACAAGCGCCCAACGGGGGCAACGCCTGTTGGAGAAGGAAGCCATCCCCTCCCGCCTGTCCCGCGGCACGAAAAACGGCTGCACCTGGGGCCTTGAGATCCCAAGCGACAAGCGGCGGGAAGCGCTGGCTCTTCTGGAGGCGGGCGGCGTGGTCTATTCCTTTTGAGCCATGATCTATCTGGACAACGCCGCTACCTCCTTCCCCAAGCCCCGTCACCTTACGGAGCGGGCCCGAAGACTCGTTTCCTCCCCGCTGGGAAATCCGGGCAGAAGCGGTCACCCTCTGTCAGAGGCGGCCGCCCGATTGCTGTACGAGACGCGCCTTTCGCTGGCGGAGCTGCTCGGCCTTTCCTCCGAAGAGCGACTGGTATTGACGAGCGGCGCCACCGCCGCCTTGAATCTTGCCCTGACGGGGCTTTGTCCCCCCGTCCCCGCAGGAGAAGCGCCGCCCCTTGTCCTTGCAAGCGTTTTTGAGCACAATTCCGTTTTGCGCCCGCTGTACCGACTGGAAAGGGAGGGCCGATGCAGGCTGAAGCTGGTCGCCCCCGAAACGGACGGCTCCCTCCCGCTTGAAGCGGAAAAAAGCGGGGCCTCCCTTTTCGTTTTTACGGCGGAAAGTAACGTAACGGGCTTTCGCTGGGATATCAAGGCTCTTTCCGCGGCCGCCGCCCGTTGCGGGGCAAGGCTTCTGACGGATGCCGCCCAGCGGGTGGGCCTCTCCCCCTTTGGCTTTTGGGATGGGCCGAGCCTCATCTGCGGCGCGGGGCACAAGGGTCTCTTCGGCCCCATGGGTGCGGGCTTTTTGGCAGTGGGAGACGAGTCGCTTCCTCCCTTGGAGCCCCTCCTTTCGGGCGGTAGCGGCACCGACAGCTTTTCTCATACCATGCCCGCCTACCTTCCCGAGCGACTGGAGGCAGGCACCCCGCCCGTGATCCCCTGTGCCCTCATGGGAGAGGGCGCCCGCTTCGTTTTGCGGGAGGGAACGGGCGCCGTGGAGGAAAAGCTGAGAGAGGACAAGGCCTACCTGACGGCGGCCATCAAAGAGCTCAAGGGCTTTTCCCTGCAGTCGGAGGACTGTCCCCACGGTCCCCTGTCTCTCACCCTGCAGGGGCTGCCTGCTCATCTTTTGGCGGAATCCCTTGCAAAGCGAGGCGTTTTCTGCCGCGGAGGCTTTCACTGCGCACCCCTCGCCCACCGCTTTCTGGGCACCGATCGCCACGGCACCCTGCGGCTTTCGCCGGGGTATTTTACCACCCGCAGGGAGCTGGACGGCGCCCTTATTGCCCTGCGGGATGCGGCACGGGAAGCATAATAAATATCCCCCCGTAAAACGGGGGGTATTTCATTTTCGGGCATAGCCCTAAACAATACTGGCGACGCACAAGTGCGTTTTTTGGTTGGCCTGCCAGCCAAGCAACTGTTACTTACTACCCATAAATGGGTCCCGC
>JAFQMA010000021.1 GCA_017414535.1 Clostridia bacterium
AACGTGGGTGACAACGTCGGTGACGTTGCAGGCATGGGCGCCGACCTTTATGAATCCTACGTCGGATCTATTCTATCCGCCTCTGCGCTGGGCACCGTAGCGTTCGAAAACAACATCTCTGCTTTGGCTCTTCCCTTCCTCTTGGCCGTTCTGGGCATCTTCTGCTCTGTCATCGGTACCTTCCTGGTAAAGACCAAGGAGGGCGCAACTCAGAAGAATCTGCTCCGTGCCTTGAGCCGCGGTACAAACTTTTCTGCTATTTTGATTGCCGTACTGTCCTTCCCGCTGGTTTGGCTGGTTCTGGGCAAGGAAAACCTCGTCTTCTTCGTACCGATCCTGGCTGGTCTGGTCAGCGGCGTTCTTATCGGCCAAGCAACGGAATACTTTACCTCCGATACGTATAAGCCCACCAAGAAGCTTGCATCTTCCTCTGAGACGGGATCCGCTACCTTGATCATCAGCGGCCTTTCCATCGGAATGCTTTCCACTGCACTTCCCGTCCTGATCGTGGCGGTATGTATCATCGTATCCTTCTTCGCTACCGGTGGAATGGGAAATGCAAACCACGGCCTTTTCGGCATCGGCCTTGCCGCAGTCGGTATGCTTTCTACCTTGGGTATCACCCTTGCAACCGACGCATACGGTCCTGTTGCTGATAACGCAGGCGGTATTGCACAGATGGCCGGCCTTGAGGAAAGCGTCCGTGAGCGCACCGATGCACTGGACTCCCTCGGCAATACCACTGCTGCTACCGGTAAGGGCTTTGCCATCGGCTCCGCCGCTCTGACTGCGCTGGCTCTGCTGGCAAGCTACATTGATCAGGTAAAATCCATGGGTGCCGAGGCCGCAGAGGCGATCTCGAATCTTAGCCTCATCAATCCCACCGTTCTCGTCGGTCTCTTCATCGGCGCCTGCGTTCCCTTCGTATTTGCAGCACTGACCATGGAATCTGTGGGCAGAGCAGCTCAGAGTGTCGTACAGGAGGCAAGAAGACAGTTCCGTGAGATCACCGGTCTTCTGGACGGAAAAGCCGATGCAGACTATGCAAGATGCGTTGACCTGTGCACGCGCTCCAGCTTGAAGGAAATGATCCTACCCGCCGTTTTGGCTATCGTCGCTCCCGTCGTTACGGGTCTTGTGCTTGGCGTAACGGGCGTCGTAGGTCTTTTGGCAGGCGCTACCGCTACGGGCTTCCTTTTGGCCATCTTTATGTCCAACTCCGGCGGCTCCTGGGATAACGCAAAAAAATACATTGAGGGCGGTAATTTCGGCGGCAAGGGCTCCGATCAGCACAAAGCTGCCGTTGTGGGCGATACCGTAGGCGATCCCTTTAAGGATACCGCAGGTCCTGCCATCAACATTCTCATCAAGCTTCTTTCCACCGTCTCCATCATCTTTGCTGCCATCGTAGCAAACTACAGCATTTTCTAACAATTAAAGAAAAGAAGCGAACGATTACTCGTTCGCTTCTTTTTTTGCGTTAACGTACTCTTGCAGCACCGATAGACGTTCGGGATCCATTGCAGAGGTATGGATCAAGGGATTCGCCACACCAAGCTTTTCATACTTGTGAAAGCCGAGGCAATGGAAGCCCAAAAGCTCATATTTTGTTACACAGGAATAATTTGAAAGAACTGCGAGATAGCGATCCAGCCATTCTTCCGAATCATTGATTCCGGGCACGATCACTGTGCGGATCACCGCAGGTTTTCCAACCTGCTCTAAATAGGCCAGGAAGGACAGGGGCAACTTGATGGAAGAGTGAGTATATTTTTGATAGCTCTCCTCGTCCGGAAACTTCAGATCCAGAAGAACCGAGCTTGCACCGTTCACAGCCGCTTTGACATCCTCCGACAAGGGAACGGCTCCCGAGGTATCCAGTATATAGGAAATGCTTTCTTTCCTTAAAAGGGGTACAACGGATGCGATGAAGGAGGCTTGTATGAGAGGCTCTCCTCCGCTGAAGGTGATTCCTCCGCGATCGCCGAAATAGGGCTTGAAGCGAGCTACCTTTTTAACCAAGGCCTCCCCCTCCGTGGGCGTACCGCCGTGCTGCCAGGTATCGGGATTGTGACAGTAAACGCAGCGCAAGGGACAGCCGGAGAGAAAGACGGCGCAGCGCACTCCTTCCCCATCGACAGCCGCAAGGCTTTCGATGGAATGAATATAGCCCTGCACGTTACATCTTCTCGTGGAAGGTACGGGAAATGACCTCCCTTTGCTTATCGGGGGTGAGCTTATTGAAGTTGACCGCGTAGCCGCTGACACGGATGGTCAGATTGGGATAGCGCTCGGGATGCTCCATGGCCTCCACCAGCTTTTCGCGGTTGAGAACGTTTACGTTCAAATGATGGGCGTTCTGGGCAAAGTAGCCGTCAAGGACCTGTACCAGATTCTCAAGTCTTGCTTCCTGAGTGGCGCCCAGCGCTGCGGGCGTGATGGAGAAGGTATTGGAGATACCGTCCCGGCAGCAATCGTAAGGGATCTTGGCAACGGAATTGAGAGAGGACAAAGCTCCCTCACAGTCTCTGCCGTGCATGGGATTGGCCCCGGGCGCAAAAGGCTCGCCTGCTTTTCTGCCATCAGGCGTGGAGCCTGTTTTCTTACCGTAAACCACGTTGGAGGTAATAGTCAGAAGAGACAGAGTATGCTTAGCACCGCGATAGGCGGGGGTCTTAATCAACTCATTATAGAAGAACTCTGCAACAAAGCGTGCAATATCATCCACGCGGTCATCATCGTTTCCGAAACGAGGATACTCACCCTCGGTCTTAAAATCAACGATCAGGCCGCGCTCGTCCTTAACGGGAGTAACACGGGCAAATTTGATGGCACTGAGGCTATCCGCCAGAACGGAAAAGCCGCTGATGCCGAAGGCCATCAGGCGTTCCGGCTCCACGTCGTGGAAGGACATCATCAATCTTTCATAGGCATAACGGTCGTGCATATAGTGAATAACGTTCATCGTATTCACGTAGAGCTTTGCCATCCAGGAGGCATAGCACTTAAAGGCGTCCATCACGCGATCGTAGTCCAGTTCCTCTTCGGGGAACACCTCTCCAACGGGCGCGATCTGCTCGCCGTGGATCTCATCCTTGCCGCCGTTGAGTGCCATGAGAAGCACCTTGGCAAGGTTACACCGTGCACCGAAAAACTGCATCTGCTTTCCGGTTTTCATGGCAGAAACACAGCAAGCGATGGAATAATCGTCGCCATAGTCCTTGCGCATCACATCATCGTTTTCATACTGCAGGGCATCCGTATCGATGGAAGCTTGACAGCAGAAGCGCTTGAAGGCAGTGGGCAGTGCCTTCGCCCAAAGCACGGTAATATTGGGCTCGGCAGAGGGACCGAGGTTATAAAGGGTCTGAATGAAGCGGAAGCAGGTCTTGGTAACGAGGGGCTTTCCTTCCTCCGTCATACCGCCCAAAGACAAGGTCACCCAAACGGGATCTCCCGCAAAAAGCTCGTTATATTCGGGAGTGCGCAGATGACGAACGAGACGCATTTTCAGCACGAGATCATCCACGATCTCCTGGGCATCACCTTCGGTAAGAACGCCTGCCTGCAGATCGCGTTCAAAATAAATATCAAGGAAGGAGGAAATGCGACCGATGCTGTTTGCCGCACCGTTCTGCTCCTTCACGGCACCGAGATAACCGAAATACAACCACTGGACTGCCTCACGGGCCGTAGCGGCGGGACGAGTAATATCGCAGCCGTAAGAAGCGGCCATTTCCACCAGCTGTCCCATAAATTCGATCTGGCGCTCAATATCCTCCAAAAGGCGGATGGTCTCCTCGGTCATTTCTCTTTCGCCAATGCGCGCCTTATCCTTTTTGCGCTCCGCGATCAGATACTGCATGCCGTAGAGGGCTATTCTGCGATAGTCACCAACGATGCGGCCGCGGGCATAGGCATCGGGAAGGCCCGTAAGAACACCGGCGTGGCGTGCCTTTTTCATGGTGTCGGTATAAACGCGAAAAACACCCGTGTTATGAGTGGTGCGGTATTTAAACTCGTTTTTGATATTTTCGCCGATCTCAAAGCCGTAGGCTTGACAGGCCTGCACCGCATTACGGAAGCCCGCAAAGGGGTTAACGGCACGCTTTAAGGGACGGTCGGTCTGAAGGCCGACAATAATATCGTCCTCGCGGATGACGTAGCCGGGATCGAAGGTCAAGAGTGAAGATACCTTCTCCGTATCAACGTCCAACACTCCTCCCTTTTCATTTTCCAGACGGAGGAGGCGCTCCACTTCGGCCTTCACGCGGTCGGTGCGGGGCGTAGTTCCGCATAGGAAGGACTCGTCACCCTCATACGGAGTTACGTTGGTAAGAATAAAATCACGCACATTGATCTCTTCCTGCCATATTCCCTTTCGGAAGCGATTCCACTGTTCCATAATATTCTCCTTTTCCATAAAAACAAAAAGACATCCTGCCCAGCAGGATGCCCAGACGGTCGGCGTATTCATCCTTGTTCCATCATAGTACTCTATGTTCCGTCAGTAGCAAGGACAAATATATTATAACAAGGGAATGTGTTTTTGTCAAAGGTTTTTTATTACTTTTCATACACTTCTTGCATTCCACGGAAAAATATGATATACTTTTGAAGAATTTATCGAAGATATGCTTAGAAAGGCAATTTCATGATCTGCAATTCCATCTTAGACGCTATGGGAAACACTCCTCTGATCCGTTTGAGGCATCTTCCCGACGATGACAGTGCCCAGATCCTTGTAAAATTTGAAGGATTGAACGTTGGAGGCTCTATCAAAACGCGCACTGCGCTCAATATGATAGAAGATGCGGAAAAGAAAGGGCTTCTCTCCCCCGATACCGTCATTGTAGAGCCCACCAGCGGAAATCAAGGCATCGGTCTGGCATTGGTCGGCGCGGTAAAGGGCTACAGGGTGAAGATCATTATGCCCGACTCCGTAAGCCTTGAAAGAAAAAAACTTGTGGAGCAGTACGGAGCAGAGGTGATCCTGGTACACGATGCGGGGAACATCGGCGCTTGCATTGAGGAATGTGTTTCTCTTGCCCTGAGAATGCGCGAGAAGGATCCCAACGTATTCGTGCCTCAACAGTTTGAGAATCCCGCTAACCCTGCCATTCAAAGAGAAAGCACTGCGACGGAGATCCTGCAACAGGCAGAGGGTGTGACTATTCACGGCTTCTGTGCCGGCATCGGTACAGGCGGTACCATCACCGGTATAGGTGAGGTGTTGAAGGCGCACAATCCCGAACTCCTCATCTGGGCAGTCGAGCCCGAAAATGCCGCGATCCTTTCGGGCGGCTCCATCGGTACCCACATTCAAATGGGCATCGGCGACGGTGTCATCCCCGACATTCTTAACCGTGATATTATCGACGACGTTTGCATCGTCAAGGACGACGATGCACTGCGCGTTTCCCGCGAGTTGGCTTGGCGCGAGGGTATTCTCTGCGGCATTTCCAGCGGAACCAACGTAGCCGCAGCACTGAGGCTTGCCAAGCTTTTAGGCAAAGGAAAAACTGTGGTAACCGTACTTCCCGACACGGCGGAGCGCTATTTTTCCACCCCACTTTTTGAAAAGGAATGAGCCGAAACGGATGCATAGGCATCCGTTTTTTGGCAAAGGTACAATACGGAAAATGAAAAACATCGAAACCGTATAACAATTGGTTTGTGCAAATTTCACACAATATCAAAAAAAGCACCCGCCCTCCGGCGGGTGTCATTTTTTATTTTTTAGGGAAGGAAAAGCTGTTGACCGAATCCGCAAATTCCGAGGGAGTCATGCCCGAGACTGCCTTAAATCGGCGAGAAAAATAATGGATAGAGGAGAAGGAAAGGCGCTGTGCTATCTCAGAAAAATTTAGTTTCTTTTCGCGGATCATCTCCTTGGCGCGGTCGATCTTCATACGCTGGAAGTGCTGCATGGCGCCACAGCCCACCTTATGCTGAAATAGCTTTTGGAGAGAGGATTCACTGATAAAGAACTTTTTCTGCAGGTCCTTACTGGTCAGATCCTTTTCCACGTTTTCCAGCATATACTCACAGATCTGACGCAAACGGATCTCATCCTTTCTGCGACGGGCATTGGGCGTGGGCTGGTCGGCATGAGCCGCGCTTTGTAAACCATAGCGACGGATCAGGGAAATAAAAAGCATTTCAAGGTTTAATTCAATGAGTTGCTCCGCGCCGAAGGGGCTGTTTTCCTTGCGCACCAGCTCCTCGGTATACGGATCGCCCAAAGGGGAGGAAAAGGCTTCCCTGCCCGCCTCGATCACGCTTGCCATGCAGGCCTTTTCATGCTCATTGCAGACCATGACCTTGCCGGCAACATCGAAAAGCTCGGGAGTGGAGGAGGAAAAGGTAACGATAACGGAATTGGGCGCATTGGTACCGTTGCCCCGCACGTTATGAAATTCCATAGGCTTATGAACGAACATAGAGCCCTGGGGCAGAATGATCTCATTGGTATCGGCAGTGATGACAAGCTCGCTCTTATCCGCGTAGATAAACTCCCAAAAATCGTGGAGCTCGCCGGAAAAAGAAAAATCCACTGCGTATTCAAAATAATGGACGGAGATCACGTCGTCCACACACATATCCTGCCGAAGCACCGTTTTTTTGTAATCCATACTGATCCCTCCTGACAACAGAATAATACATAAAACGGAAAAATGCAATAGGTTTTTACTGAAAAATACAAATAATACCCGAAATCGTTTACCAAAAAAGCGCAAGACTTACTTTTCAAACGAAGTGCCGTATGATATAATCATACTGTCTCTATATGCATTATAGGAAAGGAGAGGCTATGAAGACTGTCATCAAAAACGCCCTTCTCCACGGCAAGATCGTCAACGTTGTGGCAGAGGGCGGCAAGATCATATCAATCAACACGGAAAAGGGGCTGAGCGGTATTGATGCAGACGGACGCCGCATCGTCCCCGGCATGATCGAGGTACATGCTCACGGCTGTATCGGCATGGATGCACTGGATGGGGATTTTGAGCCCATGTGCGACTTTTTGGCGCGCAGAGGAACGACGACCTGGTATCCCACCACCATGACCATGGACTCGGAAACACTCATTGAGGTGACCCATAAGAAAACGGACTTTGCGGGAACGAAGATCCCCGGCTTTCATCTGGAGGGTCCCTATCTTTCCGTAAAATATAAAGGGGCTCAGAACGAAGCTTACATCAAGTCACCCGACTATGAGGAATTCAAAAAATTCGGTAAGGTAAAGATGATTACTGTGGCCCCCGAGCGCGAGGGCAGCATGGACTTCATCCGCCGCATCACAGGCGAAGGCGTCGTCGTAGCGCTGGGACACACCGATACGGATTACGACACGGCCATAGAAGCCATTGAAAACGGCGCAAGTTGTCTGACTCACACCTTCAACGCCATGAACGGACTTCACCACAGAAAGCCCGGCCCCATCGGTGCAGGCTGTGAAAAGAACATCTGGGCCCAGATCATCTGCGACGGCATCCACGTGCACAAGGCAAGCTTCCTTGCTGCATGGCGCATGTTCGGTACGGACCGACTGACCCTCATCAGCGATGCCATCCGTCCCGCAGGTCTGCCCGAGGGAACGGAATCCGAATCGGGTGGCATTCCCGTGGTGGTAAGAGACGGCGCCGTTTACTTAAAGGACAGCGACACCTTGGGTGGCAGCGGCTCCATCCTATGGAACTGCGTGCAATGCGCCGTGAAGATGGGCATCCCCTTTGACGATGCGGTCACTATGGCTACCCGCACCCCCGCCCGCCTAATGGGCCTGAATAAGGGCGAGATCCGCGAGGGATTTGATGCGGATCTGCTCCTTGTTGACGATAATATGGAGATCGACAGCGTGTTCATCTCCGGAGAGAGGTATGGAGAATGAAATTTCTTGGAATCGAAGCTGAACTGAAGAACAAGCCCGTGCTTGACCCCGACTTTTTCCCCCTGTACCGTTGGGAGAAGGCTTATCTTGAGGGAGCGAAGGAAAAGATCGCCGTTGCCATTCGCAGAAGCGGCGGAAAAATTGCCGTATTTGACACCGTGATCCACGGCACAGAGGAAATGCTTGAGGCTGACTGCTACTACATCGAGCGCAACGTCAAGTTCCTTCTATGGGCTAAGGGCGGCTATGAGGTGACCGTTTGCGGCAATGAGAGAATATACGAGCACATCAAGGCCTGCTACAGCGAAAACGGCGCAAGAAAATTTGATTTTAAGACCATGGGTGACGTTTACGAGGCACCCTTTACCGTGAAGCACGCCACCTACGAGGAGAAGCCCGAGGAGCAGGATTCCGCACAGCCCTGCGGCGGTAATTTTGACGGATGCCGCATCGGCTTTGATGCAGGCGGATCCGACCGCAAGGTCAGCGCCGTCATTGACGGTGAGGTGGTGTATTCCGAGGAGGTGGTCTGGTTCCCCAAGACCATGTCCGATCCCGATTATCACTTCAACGGTATTGTGGAGGCCTTCCGCACCGCCGCCTCCAAGATGCCTCGCGTCGACGCCATCGGCATCAGCTCTGCAGGCATATACGTGGATAACCGCACCATGCTGGCCTCCCTCTTTCTGAAGGTCTCCCCCGAGGATTTTGACAAGAAGGTGAAGGATATTTATATCCGTGCAGGCAAGGAGATCGGCGACGTCCCCCTGCTTGTTGCCAATGACGGTGACGTTACCGCGCTGGCAGGTGCCATGGAGCTGAACGACAACGCGGTGCTTGGCATCGCCATGGGCACCAGCGAGGCGGGCGGCTACGTAGATGCAGACGGCAATATTACCGGCTGGCTGAATGAGCTTGCCTTCACTCCCATTGACGCTAACCCCGAGGCCATGGAGGATGAGTGGAGCGGCGACATCGGTTGCGGTGTGAAATACTTTTCTCAGGACGGTGTGATCAAGCTGGCGCCCCGTGCAGGCATCATTTTGGATGAGAGCCTCTCCCCTGCTGAAAAGCTGAAGGTGGTTCAGAAGGAAGTGGAAAACGGCAACGAAAAGGCCCTTGATATTTACCGTAGCCTCGGTACCTGCCTCGGACACACCCTGCCCCTTTATGCCAAGACCTACACCATTCGCCATCTGCTTCTCTTGGGTCGCGTGACCAGCGGCAAGGGAGGCGAGGCCTTTATTGAGGCCTGCCGCAAGGTACTGGCCGAGGAATATCCCGAGCTCAAGATCAATCTGGCTCTGCCCGACGAAAATTCCCGTCGCGTGGGCCAGAGCGTTGCCGCAGCAGGTCTGCCCAAGGCATAAAAGTTCGCAAACGGCTTGTTTTTTTCATGATGGAATAGTATAATATACTTACAGACAAGACGGAGGATGAAGCTATGACTTTCATGAAAAACGAAAAACAAAAGACGGTTTTGGCGTTGGGCGAGCTGCTCATCGACTTTACCTGTGTGGAAATGGATGCAGACGGTTTTCCTACCATGGCCGCTCATCCCGGCGGAGCACCCGCCAACTTCCTGGCGGCGGTGGCAAAATTCGGCGGTAAGGCTGAATTTATCGGCAAGGTTGGAAACGATGCCTTCGGTCGCGCCCTGAAGTCGAAGATGGAGGCCTGCGGCATAGGAACGGAGGGCACTGTCGTCAGCGATGAGGTCTTTACTACCCTTGCCTTCGTGACGCTGGACGAGAGCGGCGACCGCGAGTTTTCCTTTGCCCGAAAGCCCGGTGCCGACACCTGTCTGAATACAGAAGAGATCAAAACCGAGCTTTTGGAAAAGGCGGACGTTTTCCATTTCGGAACCCTTTCTCTGACCCACGAGCCTGCCAAAAGCGCTACCGTTGCCGCGGTTTCCAAGGCAAAGAAGGCAGGCTGCCTTATCAGCTTCGACCCCAATCTGAGAAAGCCCCTGTGGGACGATCTCGAACGCGCCAAGGAGGCCATGCTGTGGGGTCTGCAGCAGGCGGATATCGTAAAGATCAGCGATGAGGAAGCAGAGTTTCTGTTTGGGCTTGAGCCCGAAAAAGCTTTGCAGGAGATCTTCGAGCGCTATCCCGTAAAGCTGCTTTACGTGACCTGCGGCAAGGAAGGCGCTTATTTTAAGAACGAAAGAGCTTCCGGCTTTGTTCCTGCCCTGAAAGATATCAAGGTGGTGGATACCACGGGTGCCGGCGACATTTTCGGCGGCAGTGCCATGTGGCGCTTTTTGGAAAAAAACAAGAGCCCCGAGGCGCTTACCGAGCAGGAGCTTTGCGATATCGTGCGCTTTGCCACGGCATCGGCAGGACTTTCCGCCACAAAGGCCGGCGGCATCAGCTCCGTCCCATCCCTTGCCGAGGTTTTAGAAAGAATGTAATTATAACAAAATGCCCCTGCGCCGCGCAGGGGCATTTTGTTTGAGGCTTGATCTCGCGCTCAAGCCGATTTACCTTTTCGCGAAGGTTCTTGACGGAATCTTTTCTGCCCTGCTCCATGGCAACGGAAAGGTCGTATGCGGCGCTGTCAAGGTAGCCCTTCTTGCGGTCAAGGGTTTCTACGCGATCCATGTACTCACCAAGGAATCCGTTCCGCTCCTTCACCGTGGCCGCATCCTTCGCGTATTCCGTCAAGATCTCGCGTGCGCTGCGGTAGGAATCGCGTTCTTGAGTCATAGAGCCTTTATCTTGGCGGTTGACAGATTCGGGAGATTGTGATAATCTGTTGTTGGAAACCTCCGAGAGATCATCGGTCGGCAATGCTTTTTTAAGCGATTTCAGCCGAAGGATAAAGTTCTCGGGGGTTTCGTTATTTTTATTGTAAACTACTTTTCCTCCAAAAATGTTGTTTTCAAGATAATTTGTTTGAATCTAAAATTGTAACAATCAAGTTGTAATTGTTTGATTTTGTCTCTCCCTCTTCAATTATCGTTTTAAACGCGGCGCGGGTCGTTGTATTGCAAAAGAAGAAAAAGCGCACTTCGCAAGAAGTGCGCTTTTGTATTCCTATTACATTATTTACTGCAAAACATCGAGGTAGATGCCGAGGAATTGGAGCACAGCGGCGGCATCCACAAAAAGATGGAAGATGAAATGGACGTAGGGGGTATTTTTCTTTTTGCCAACAGAATAGATCACGGCTCCTACGGTATAAAAAACGCCGCCCAAGAAGATGAGGAGCATACCGAGGCCGCCTACGGCAAGGATCGCCTGCTTCATGCAGAGGATCACACACCAGCCCATGGCGATATAGCAGATCATGGAAAAGACCTTGAAGCGCTGCATATCCACGGCGGTGAGGACGATGGCAAGAATAGCCGAGCCCCAAACGATGCCGAAAACGACCCACGCGATAACGGGATAAGCCTCACGCATGGAAATGAGGGTGATGGGAGTATAAGTGCCTGCGATGAGAAGATAAATGGTGCAGTGATCGATCACGCGAAAAGCCTTTTTCGCATTAACGGGAACAAGGCCGTGATATAGCGAGGACACGGTGAAAAGAAGGATAATAGTGCAGCAATAGACCGTGGACGCGGTAACAGACCATGGGTCGGCAGAGGGGACGGTGACAAGAAGAGAAAGGAGCAGTGCTACGATGCCTAAGGCGGCACCCAGAATATGGCTGATCATATTCCAGATCTCTTCCCTTCTGGAATAGGGCGGCAGGGTTAACGGGGTTTTCAAGTTTTATCCTCCCTTTCATTTAGTTTTCGATACTATATTAGCACCTAATGGAAGTCATGTCAATGGGTGAGGACGATATTTTTTTAAATCCTCCTCTCGCACCGCTTGACGGCGCGTGGGCAGCGCGTTATAATAAAAGGTGACAGTTGACATGGGTTTTTAGAGGATTTTAGACACATCAGGAAGGAAGAATCATGCAGAAATATCATCACATGACCATTGCGGGCTTAGAGCGCGATCTGCCCATTTGTCCCGTAAACGAAAGCCTTTATATTGCGGGCTTTGTAATCTTCGGCGATCAGGCGCTGACCTGTGCCGCCGCAAAAGCTCTTTTGGAGAAGATCCCCTACGAATACGACTATATGCTGACGGCGGAGGCCAAGGGCATTCCGCTGATCCACGAGATGGCACGGCAATCGGGCGCCGAAAAATATTTTCTCGCTCGCAAGGCACCCAAGCTCTATATGACAGGCATTATGGAGGTGAAGGTGCAAAGCATCACCACCGCCAAGGAGCAGACCCTGTATCTTGACGCACGGGATGCGGAAATGATGCGCGGCAAGCGCATTCTTTTAGTGGATGACGTGATCAGCACGGGCGAAAGCCTTCATGCACTGGAGGTTTTGGTAGAAAAGGCAGGCGGCACCGTTTCCGGCAGATGCGCCATATTGGCAGAGGGCGAGGCGGCAGAGAGAGACGACATCACCTATCTTGAAAAGCTGCCCTTGTTTGACAATCAGGGTCATCCCTTATCTTAAAAAACATGCTGAAGCGCTTTATTTCTTATTACAAGCCCCACAGGCTGTTGTTCATTCTGGATATGCTGGCCTCCCTTGCGGTGTCTCTTTTGGGTGTGGTATATCCCATCGTTACGAGAAATATGCTGAACGATCTGATCCCCAATCAAAAGTGGCGCCAGATCGTTTTCTTCGGACTTATTCTACTGGGTCTGTACTTTATAAGGATGCTTTTGAATTTCTTTATTCAGTACAAGGGACATATTATGGGCGTTCGCATGCAAGCTCAGATGCGCAGTGATCTTTTTGCCCACATCGAAAAGCTTCCCTTCTCCTTTTTTGATGCCAACGAGACGGGAAAGATCATGTCCCGCATGACCAATGATCTGAGAGACATTACGGAGCTGGCTCATCACGGTCCCGAGAACCTTGTGATCTGCTCCATTTCCATTCTGGTATCCTTTACCTATCTTGCCACCATTGACTTCAGGCTATCCCTCATTGTCTTTGCGGTAGTGCCCTTTTTGGTGCTGGTATCCCTGATCACGAGAAAAAAGATGAGAGCAGCATTCCAGCGCAACCGCGAGGCCATGGCCATCATCAACGGCTCCTTGCAGAGCAGTATTGCGGGCGTCAGAGTTACCAAGGCCTTTACGAGAGTGGAAAAGGAAACGGAAAAATTTGAGGCGGGCAACACGGAATTTGTGGAATCAAGCAAGGACGCCTACCGCTCCATGGCTACCTTTCACTCCTCCACCAGCTTCATTACCGACGTATTTAACGTAGTACTGCTGATCGCAGGCGGTATTTTCCTGTATTTCGGAGAGATCAATTTTGCGGATTATTCTGCCTTTATCGTATCCGTCAGTCTCTTTTTAAACCCCGTGAACACACTGATCCGTTTTATGGAGCAATATCAAAACGGCGTTGCCGGCTTCGAGCGCTTCGTTGCCGTCATGGATACGAAGCCCGAGGAGGACAAGCCCGATGCCAAGGAGGCGAGCAGGCTTTCCGGCAACATCGAATTTCGCGGGGTAGTTTCCGGCTACGACGACGGTCCCGACGTGATCCGCGGCATTGATCTGAGGATCGAGGCGGGAAAGACCTTTGCGCTTGTTGGTCCCAGCGGTGGCGGAAAGACCACGATCTGCCATCTCATCCCCCGCTTCTACAAGCTCCGCGAGGGAAAGATCCTACTGGACGGTATGGATGCAGAGGATCTGACTATGGAGAGCCTGAGACGAAACATCGGTATCGTTCAGCAGGACGTATATCTCTTTAATGCAAGCATTCGCGATAACATTCTCTACGGTCGCCCGGACGCCACCGAGGAGGAGATGCTGGAGGCGGCAAGAAGAGCTAACATCCACGAGTTCGTTTTGGGGCTTGAAAAGGGCTACGACACGGTCATCGGCGAGCGGGGCGTGCGTCTTTCGGGCGGGCAGAAGCAACGCCTTTGCATTGCCCGCGTATTCTTAAAGAATCCTCCCATTCTTATTTTGGACGAGGCTACCAGCGCACTGGATAACACCACGGAAATTCTGATCCAGCGCTCACTGGACGAGCTTTGTCAGGGGCGCACCACCTTGGTGGTGGCACACCGTCTTTCCACCATCAAGAACGCCGACGAGATCGCCGTGATCTCCGGCGGCAGGATCACCGAGCAGGGCGATCACGACAGTCTCTTAAAGCTTGGCGGTATGTATCAGACTCTTTATGAACAGCAATTCCGAAACGATATCGAGCCTTTAGCTGAGGACTAAAAAGAAAAAAGATCCCGATTTTCGGGATCTTTTTTGCTGTAGGTCAGAACAGTTCAAAAACGGCAACATCGTCCCCCTCAACGGTAAGGGAAAGAATACCGTCCTTTACGTCAGCTTTTTTGCCGTCGAAAAGGCTGACGGCGGAGGTGAAGGGTACGGGGAGAGCGATGCGGTCGCTGTGGGTGGCATAAGGATCGTCGTTGAAAACACAAAGAAGCGTTCTGCCGTCACCCTTAACAAGGCGAGGACGGAGGGCTTCGCCCTTGACCTCCGGCTCGGTATAGCGGGAGATGAGAGCCTTGACGGCACGGAGGGCACCCTTGTCACCGCGACGGATGGCAACGCCTGCATAGGTGCCGAAATACCAAACCTCACCTCTGCCGTAACGGTGATGCGCGGAGGTCACAAGGCCGTTCCAGCCGCCCGTTGCCTCTGCGCCCTCCAGACGGAGGGGTGATAAGAACTCGGCTGTGGTCATAGTATCCTGTACAGGCTCGTTAAGAGTCAAGACGGGGCCGCAATAGACCTCGTCGGGCCAGCGCTCGTTGCGGGCGGGACGGAAGGAAGGATCGGAGCAGTAGCTCTCCTCCTCCCTAAGGCCTGCCGCCTCGTGGAGTCCAAAGGAGGGCAGAATTGGCTGAAGGAAGCCGCGCTGATCGAAGAGACCCATGCGGGCATCGCAGATGAGAACGCCGCCTTCCTCCACAAATTTGCGGATCTTTTCCGCCACGTCGGCACGGAGGGTGAGGCACATGGGAACGATCAGAACCTTTTCACGGATATCGTCAATGGTGTCGTAGGTCAGATAGTGAGCGAATACGTCACACTCAAAGAGGGCCTGACAGTAGCCGGAGAAGGAATCACCATAGAGCTGATCGGTCTCCTCCATGGCCCAAAGAAGAGTGGAATTATCGGGATCGTAAAGCACGGATACCTGCGGAACGGGCTCGTGATCGCGGATCACGGGATGCAAAGACTGCAGGAGGGTGGATTGAACGGAGGCCTCACGGGCACGCTCGCTCAATTCCCCGCTGAAGGGAACGAGACCGAAGCCGCCTGCCTCGGGGCCCGTGGATTCGGTGAGGTAGCACCAATAGCAGATGCCCTTGGCACCGCACGCCACGGAAAGCCAGTTCCAACTTCGAACATCCTTGGGTCTGGTATAAGGCATTTTTTTATTAAAGCCGCGACTGTAAAGGCAACCACCCGACATTTCGGCAACCCACCAGGGCTTCCCTCTTGCGGCGGAACGGGTAGCGTCAAGCACTCCGCTCATATCGGCAAGACGCCAATCGGGTGCCTTGGGGGCAAAGGAGGTACCCCAGCCGTCCACCTCGGCGGCCAGCTTCCAGTTATGGATGCAGGCGCTTGCTCTGGCAAGAAAGGGCGGCACGGCACCGGAATGACTCAGCACCATACGGTCGGGATCTGCCTCCTTGATGACCTCATAGCGGAAGCGCATGTGGTCGGCAAGGCTGTCAAACCAGAAGCGCATGAAATCAAGCCAATCCGCGTAGCCGCCGTTTCGGTTGGGGGGATTGATCTGATCAAAGGAATTATAAGCACGGGCCCAGGTGTTGTTGAAGGTCTCGATATCCCCGTATTTATCCTCGAGCCAGCAACGGAAGGCGCGTCGGCTTTCCTCACAGTAGCAATAAAGCTTATCACCTGTATCACCCCAGAAATTACATTGCCAGACGGGTTCTAAATGGGGCTCGTTCCAGCAATCGTAGGCAAGAATACACTTATAGGAGCGCAGTGCGGTAATCAGCAGCTTTAAGTAACGGCGCATTTCCTCCCGCACGGACTCGTGATGGAAGCAAAGGCCGGGATAGCCGCCGCCTTGGGTGGAATCGTAGGGGCCAAGCTCCATGGCCTGACCGCGGGCATTGACGTAACGCGCCTCGGGATGCTTCTCCTCCAGCCAATAGGGAGCACTTTCCAGATTGATCTCAATGAGAACGCCCTGCCCCAGCTCGTCACAGCGACGGAGCATAGCCTCCACCTCGTCAAGATAAAGCTCGCCGCGCACGCGCTCGATCCAGTTCCACTGGAGGCGAAACTTCACTGCGTTGAAATTCAATTCATTTCGAATGCGGGTCAAATGCCAATCGTGCTGATCGGCGGGGGGATTCGGGGGTCTGTAATACTGAGATCCGTAAAGGTAGGTCTCGTCAAACAGCATGCTATCCTCTTTTCTTTCGCATGAGCGGAAAATGTTTTTTATTATTTAACCATAGAAAGAAGGATCATTCAATTCCCCTTTAAGCCATATTTTTTCAAAAAATGTTTTTTTCAGCAGTAAAAAGACCTCGAATGAGATCTTTCTTTATTTTTTTCTGAAGGGACGGTTTCCCTCGTGGCTTCGATGGGAGACTTCTCTTTGGCCGGGAGCCTTGTAGAACTGATAATAAAAGCATTTGAGCATACCGTTATAGAGCTTGCGCACGTTATCGGCACGGCGGTTAAAATACCGCTGAAACTGGTCGTCCGCGCAGATGACGTAGATCTGCCAGCGATCCAGATTTTTCCAATGACCGCCCATGGCACTGTAAAGCTCCCGCGCCTTATCAAGGGTCTCCATACGCTCACCGTAGGGGGGATTGCACACCACGGTGCCGCGACGGCCGTGGGTCTCAATGCCGAGGGCATTCTTTGGAAAAAAGCGAATATGCTCCTCTACGCCTGCGGAGGCGGCATTGGCGCGTGCCATATCCACCATGGCAGGATCGATATCGGTGGCAAAGGCCTCAAAGGCACTCTTTTTCATCAGGTCTCTTGCCTCTTCCCTCGCCTCTTTCCAAATAGATTCGGGAAGATCGAGAAAATCCTCAGCCAAAAAGGAGCGGAAGGAGCCGGGTGCCACGTTATCCATCATAAGGCAAGCCTCAATGGGAATGGTTCCGCTTCCGCAAAAGGGATCCCAAAAGAGGACGTCCTCACGAGGGCGGGCAATGCGGCAGAGAGCCGCTGCCAAGGTCTCGCGAATGGGAGCGGGGCCTGTCTGCTTTCGGTAGCCGCGCTTATAGAGAGCATCACCCGAGGTATCGATCAAAAGAGTTGCCCGGTCGTTCAGCACGAAAAACTCGATCTGCACGCGGGCGGCCTCCTCACGAAACCAGGAGATACCGTACTCCTCACCGAGTCGGGAAACCACCGCCTTCTTGACAATGCTTTGCATATCGGGAATGCTTTTCAGGGCACTTCTGACGCTGTGCCCCTTGACGGGAAAAGCGTCGTCAGGCCCGATCCAGCGCTCCCAAGGAAGGTTTTTTGTGCCTTGAAACAGCTCCTCAAAGCTCGTAGCCGTAAAGGACCCCATTTTGATAAACACGCGCTCTGCAAAGCGTAGCCAGAGATTGGCACGGGCAATAGCGGAAAGAGGACCGCGGAAGGTGACTCTTCCGTCCTGCGTTTCCACGCGCTCGTAGCCCAAGGCATCGATCTCCTCTCCTACGAATTTTTCCAATCCGAACAGACAGGTGGCGCAAAGCTCGATCATTTCTTCCATAGAAGCTCCTTACTTGATGCGGGTGCCCAATTTTTTAGAATTTTCCGCACGGAATTCCTCAAAGCGATCCTCGTCAAGAGCCTTGCGGATATCGGCCATGAGGCGATTGTAGAAAAAGAGATTATGCATGACGCAAAGGCGCTGCCCCAGCATTTCCTTCGCCTTTAAGAGATGGCGGATATAGGCGCGGGAATAGCGCTGACAGACGGGGCATTGGCACTCGGGATCGATGGGCAGAGGATCCCGCTCGTAGCGGTTGTTATTGAGGTTGATGATGCCCTGATGGGTCACCAGATGCCCATGTCGGGCATTGCGGCTGGGCATGACGCAGTCAAAGAGGTCTACGCCGCGCCATACAGCCTCGATAATATTCTCGCAGGTGCCCACGCCCATAAGATAACGGATCTTATCCTTGGGGGCGTAGGGCTCCACGGCTTCGATGATCTCATACATCACGTCGGCGCTCTCCCCTACCGCAAGGCCGCCGATGGCGTAGCCGTCCAGATCCATTTCGGCAATGCGCTTCATGTTATCGATGCGCAGATCGGGATAGACAGAGCCCTGGTTGATGCCGAAGAGGAGCTGATGGGGATTGACCGTATCGGGCAGGCTGTTAAGACGGGCCATTTCCTTTTTACAGCGCTCCAGCCAGCGAATGGTACGCTCCGAAGCCTCGATGGCCTCCTTGCGGGTGGCAGGATTGCCAATGCACTGATCGAAGGCCATGGCCACGGTAGAGCCGAGATTGCTCTGAATGCGCATGCTTTCCTCGGGTCCCATAAAAATGCGCTTGCCGTCAATATGGCTTTGGAAGGTAACGCCGTCGTCGTCGATGCGGTTCAGGCTTGCCAAGGAAAACACCTGAAAGCCGCCGCTGTCGGTGAGGATGGGCTTGGACCAATTCATGAATTTATGGAGGCCGCCCATTTCGCGGATCACATCGTCACCGGGACGGACGTGGAGGTGGTAGGTATTGGACAGTTCGATCTGGCATTCCAGCTTCTCCAGGTCGTCTGCGGCCACGGCGCCCTTTATGGCGGCTGAGGTGCCCACGTTCATGAAGGCAGGCGTCTGCACCACGCCGTGTACGGTATGAAATTCGCCGCGTCGGGCGTTTTTTTCTTTTTTCAGCAGTTTAAACATGTTCATCCTCAAAATAATCGATTTTGCAAAGGAAGGAGACCTCTTCTCCCTCTCCCACGGTACCGCAAACCAAGCGGCTCTCCCCTTCCTCAAAGCCTTCCAGAAGGATCAGCTCGCCGAGGCGCACCTCCTTGCGGAAATTGATATGCATTTCCCGAACCTCGCAAGTGTTATCGGGAAACAGATCGAGGGCAAGATCGGCATAGTGGCAATTATTCAGATGCTCGTTTTGATCCAACAGGGATAGATACACTCTCCGCTCGTCACAGACGGTGGGAAAGGCATCCTTGGGACGGGCAAGCCGCTCGCAGGAAAAGCCCTCCGTGGGATCCTCCTCCGCGGGAATGGGAGACGGTAAGGCATTGGGACGGAGGAGACAGCGCTTCTCAAAATCCAGAAGCGCCCACTGGCTGGTAGCTACCATAAGGGACCCCCGTTCATCGGACAGGGTAAAATAACGGGGGAAGGCGGCACCGCGAACCTCCCCGGGAGCCGTATAAAGGCGCAGGGGCTTCTCGCCGGGGACGGGGCGCAAAAAGCGCAGGGACATGCGGGAGACGACGAAGGCCATATTTCTGTCCCGCAGATCCTGATAGGAAATGCCGTGCTCAAAGAGATCGTCCCGCGCGACCTGCTGCATGTGGCGCAGGATATTGCTGACACGAACAAAGCCGGAGGGCTTCATTTCAAAGCTTTCAAAGCGGATTTTAAGTTCTTTCATAGGGTGCTCCGAAACAAACAGTTGTAATTGCAAAAGCTTTATGTTATAATAAAAACGTTTTATAAAGATCTCAGTAGCGTTGTTTTACTCTACAAGGTGCTATTATAGTACAAAAAATCCATTCTGTCAAAGGATCCTTATGGAAAAGACCGATTTCGTTCACCTTCATCTGCATACGGAATACTCTCTTCTGGACGGTGCGTGTCGCATCGACCGTGTCTTCCGTCGCGCAAAGGAATTGGGACAGACCTCTCTTGCCATGACCGATCACGGCGTCATGTACGGCGCGGTTGCCTTTTATAACGCCGCAAAGGCCGAAGGGATCCATCCCATTATCGGCTGTGAGGTATACGTTTCTCCGAGGGAGATGACGAGCAAGGATCCAAACGCCGACCGGGAGTATTACCACCTCGTTCTGCTTTGCGAGAATAACACAGGCTATCAAAACCTGATCCGTATGGTCTCCCTTTCCTTTACCGAGGGCTTTTATCAGAAGCCGAGGGTGGATCTGGCTCTTTTGAAAAAGCATCAGGAGGGGCTGATTGCCCTCAGCGCCTGTCTTGCGGGAAAGATCCCGAGGCTGATCCTGGCAGGCGATATAGCAGGAGCCGAGGCACACGCGCTGGAGCTGCAAGGTATTTTCGGCAAGGGCAATTTCTATCTTGAGATGCAGGATCACGGCATTCCCGATCAGTTGAAGGTGAATGCCGCCATCAGACAGATCGCAAAAAAAACGGGCATCGGACTTGTGGCCACCAACGACGTGCATTACGTCACGAAGGACGATTCCAAAAGTCACGACGCACTGCTTTGCATTCAAACGGGTAAGACCCTGGCAGATGCGGATCGCATGCGCTTTGAGACGGAGGAATTTTATTTAAAAAGCGGCCGGGAGATGGCTCTCCTCTTTCCTCACGATCCCGAGGCGCTGGAAAACACCGTACGCATAGCCGAGCGCTGCCGCATGGAATTTGACTTTACCTCCGCGCACCTGCCCCATTTTAAAAACGATCTGGGGCTGGAAAGTCCTGCGTATCTGCGCAAGGCCGCCTACGAGGGACTGGAGAAGCGCATTGCCGAAAACGGCATCACGGATCGCGAAAACTACGAAAAGAGGCTTGACTACGAGCTGGGAATCGTTGAGAGCATGGGCTTCTGCGATTATTTTCTCATTGTAAGCGATTTCGTATCCTTTGCCAAAAGAAGCGGTATTTACGTAGGTCCGGGCCGTGGTAGCGGTGCGGGCAGTCTTGCGGCATGGTGCCTTGACATTACGGAGCTTGATCCCATTCGCTACGGCCTCATCTTCGAGCGCTTTCTCAATCCGGAGCGCGTATCCATGCCCGACTTTGATATTGACTTCTGCAAGGAGCGCCGCGGTGAGGTGATCGCATACGTTGCGGAGAAATACGGTGCGGAGCACGTAGCGCAGATCGTGACCTTCAGCACCATGGCCGCCCGCGCTGTAGTGCGCGACGTGGGACGCGTTATGGGACTGCCTTACGCAGAGGTAGATAAGATCACAAAGCTCATTCCCCGCTTTTTGGACATAACGCTGGAAAAGGCCCTGCAGGATGACAATGTCCTGCGGGACATGTGCGCCCAAAGTCCTGCCAAGGAGCTGATGGAAACGGCCATGGCCTTGGAGGGCATGCCCCGAAACGCCTCCATTCACGCGGCAGGCGTGGTGCTGACGGACAGGCCTGTGGACGATTACGTGCCCTTGGCGGTAAACACGGGTGTCAAAGTGACTCAATACACCATGAACGAGATCGCCGATCTGGGCCTTTTGAAGATCGATTTTCTCGGACTTCGCTATTTGACCATTTTACGCGATGCCGTGGAGCAGGTAAAAAAGAAGCTCCCCGATTTTGATATTCACAATATTCCGGAGGATGACCGGGAGACCTTCCGCATGATCTCACGGGGTGACACGGCGGGCATTTTCCAGATCGAATCCTCCGGTATGCGCGGACTGATGCTGCAAATGAAGCCGCGTAGCATTGAGGATATTACTGCGGGCATCGCCCTGTTCCGCCCCGGCCCCATGGACTCCATTCCCCGCTTTTTGGAATGCCGCGACAAGGGCACCGTAGAGCGGGAAACTCCCGCCCTCACCGAGATCCTGCGGAACACGGCGGGATGCATCGTTTATCAGGAACAGGTCATGGAGATCTTTCGCTCGCTGGCAGGCTACTCCTTCGGACGGGCAGACATCGTGCGCCGCGCCATGAGCAAGAAAAAGCAGGACGTGATGGATCGGGAGCGCACGGTCTTCCTTTACGGAGCCAAGGGCAAGGACGGTACCGTGGAATGTGAGGGAGCCGTAGCGCGGGGGCTTTCTCCCGAGGTTGCAAACAAGATCTTTGACGAGATGGCGGATTTTGCCAAGTATGCCTTTAACAAATCTCACGCCGCCGCTTACGCTCTCTTAAGCTATCGCACGGCTTATTTAAAATGCAAATTTCCCAAGGAATACATGGCGGCCATTCTGACCAGCCAGCTGGACAGTGATAAATACGCCTACTACTTCTCCGAATGTCAGAAAATGGGCATTGCCATTCTTCCGCCCGACGTCAACGAAAGCGAATTATCCTTCTCGGTTCGCGGCAACGATCTGCGCTTTGGCCTTGTGGGCATCAAAAACGTAGGTGAGGGGCTCATCCATCACATCTTTGAGGAGAGACGGAAGGAACGATTCACTTCTCTAAAGGACTTTATCGTTCGTCTGCGCCCCCATGGGCTGAATCGCAAGGCGGTAGAAAGCTTGATCCTTGCAGGTGCCATGGATTGCTTCGGCGTTTATCGCGCGCGTCTCTGCGCCGCGGCGGAGCAACTGCTTGCAGAGGCAGGGCTCGCTCAACGAACCACCATGCCCGGGCAAATGAGTCTCTTTGACGCCCCCGGCGCCATTGCGGCACCGCAGGAAGAGGAAGACTATCCCGATCTACCGGAATTCTCCCTCATGGAAAAGCTTCGTGCCGAGAAGGCGGTATGCGGCGTGTATCTGTCGGGGCATCCCTTGGCCGATAAGCGGGAAACGGCGGAACGGCTCGGTGCCGTAGAGCTTCTTCACCTGCAGACGGAGAGTGAGAGATTTTCGGAGGGAGATGCAGTAACTCTGCTTTGTCTCGTTTCAAATCTTACCCTAAAGCAGATCCGAAACGGCAGTAAAATGGCCTTTTTACAGTGTGAAGATACCACGGGCACCTGCGAGGTCATCGTCTTCCCTAAGGTACTGGAGCGCTATCGCACCGTGCTGGGAGAGGGACAGATCCTTTGTATCAAGGGACAGGTAAGCCTGAAGGACGAGGACGTCAAGATCCTGGCGCAGGCAATTTTGACCTACGAGGAAGCATTAAAAGCCGTCCCCGATGTAAAAACTGTGGGTAAAGAATCGAAAAAAAGCCCGAATTTACAAAGCGTTTCCAAAATTTTCTTGCGTTTGGAGAAAAAAGGGAGTAAAATAGAGAGTAGAGCCATCGCACTTTTAAAGATCTTTCCCGGAAGCGTTCCCGTTTTCTTTTATTACAAGGATACGGAAAAGCTCTTCCGCGCAGAGGGTCTTTCCGCCACCCTGTCCCCTGCGGTCTACAAAGAGCTTTGCGACCTTTTAGGGCAAGAAAACGTGGGGCTAAAGGAATAATACAGTTTTTCCACACCGATTTTAAGGAGAAAAGATGGAACAAAACGAAAAGAAAAAAACGCCTCCGACCGCCGTTGAAAAGCCTGCGCAGAAAAAGGCTCCTGCGGTAAAGTCGGCTAAGAGCGCAAATCAGAAGAAGGAGCTGCCTGCCGACAAAAAATCGGGCGGTGCGGGTGAAACCCTGGCTCACGTCGGTCTGACCT
Source organism: Clostridia bacterium (assembly GCA_017414535.1). Taxonomy (GTDB): domain Bacteria; phylum Bacillota; class Clostridia; order Oscillospirales; family SIG627; genus RGIG5579. The sequence goes on from JAFQMA010000021.1 coordinate 23,344, forward strand.
TGGGAAAATCCGCAGGCAAGATCGCCACTTGGGCACTGAATATTCTTCTGACCCTTCTTTTGATCGGCATCATCACGGGCTCTGCCATGGCCTGTGCGCTGGTCGTCTATATCAAAAACTACGTAGATCCGATTTATGATATCGAGCATTTGAAATATGACTCCAGCCTGACCACCACGCTTTACTATGAGACCACCGCCGCCGACGGCACAAGCACCTGGGTCGAGTGGGAGGACGAGCGCATCCACGGCACGGAAAACCGTATGTGGGTATCCTACGAGGAAATGCCCGAGGATCTGATCAATGCCTTCGTCTCCATTGAGGATAAGCGTTTTTTCACCCACAAGGGTATTGATATTCGCCGTACCACAGGTGCCGTTCTCGGCTTTTTAAGCGGCAACGATTCCTACGGCGGCTCCACCATCACCCAGCAGCTGATCAAAAACGTAACGGGTGAGGATGACGTGACCATTCAACGTAAGATTCAGGAGATCCTGCGTGCCATGAATCTGGAGAGCAAGCGAAGCAAGGCAGAGATCCTTGAAATGTATCTCAATACCATCTACCTTGCCAAGGGCTGCTACGGCGTTTCCGCCGCGGCACACGAATATTTCGGAAAGTCCGTTTCGGAATTGACGCTGGTAGAATGCGCCTCCCTCGCCTCCATTCCCCAGAACCCCACCAAGTGGAACCCCGTGTCCAACCCCGAGCTGAATGCGGAACGGCGCTGGACGGTGCTGGAGGAGATGTATAAGAACACGGATATCGATAAGACCTACACCTTAGAGGAGATCCGTGCGGCGCAGGAGGAGGAGCTCGTTTTGGTACAAGGCTCCGGCGACGTCAGCGAGGGCGCGGTCCACAGCTGGTTCGTGGACACGCTCATTTACGACGTCATAGAGGATCTGCAGGCCACCTACAACTACGACGAGCAGACCGCAAAGAACCTGCTTTACAGCGGCGGTCTTGCCATTTATACCACCATCGACCGCGACATTCAGGCAAAGCTTGACGCCGTTTATGCGGACAACACCCTCTTCCCCTCTCACGGTACTGGCGTACAGGTGGAATCCGCCATGACCATTATCGATCAATCCAACGGCGAGATCGTCGCCATCGTGGGCGGACGCGGAGCAAAGGATACGCCCTTGGGCTTCAACCGTGCCACACAAGCCAAGCGACAACCCGGTTCCTCCATTAAGCCACTGAGTGCCTATGCGCAGGCCATTGAGAAGGGCCTGATCAATTATTCCAGCGTATTGGACGACTCACCCTTCCGCACGAACGTGGAAGAGCAGAGCACCTGGCCCAACAACTGGAACAACATTTACGACGGTCTTACTGCAGTCACCTACGCCGTGCGCGATTCCAAGAACACCATTGCCGTAAAGGTGGTGGATCTTCTGGGAACCAGAACCGTTTACGACTTCCTGACACAGAAATTCCGCCTTTCCACCTTGGTCGCATCCGACATGGACTATGCGCCTTTGGCTCTGGGCGGTTTTACCGAGGGCGTGAACACCCGCGACATGGCAGCGGCCTACGCCTCCATTGCCAACAACGGCGTTTACAATAAGCCCAAGACCTATACCAAGGTTTACGATTCTACGGGTGCCGTTCTGCTGGATAGCACCAACGCCACTCAGGAGGTCATTCTCAGCGAGGATACCTGCGCCGTCATGACCAAGCTCCTGCAGGAGGTCGTAACCTCCGGTACCGGTACCGCCGTCACTCTCCGCCACAAGGTGGACGTGGCCGGTAAGACCGGTACGACCCAGAACGATAACGACCTTTACTTCTGCGGCTATACCCCCTATTACACGGCGGCCTGCTGGGTGGGCTACGACATTCCCAAGGCACTGCACAACTTTACCTCCGGCCAGCGCTCCGTAGCTGCCGCCACATACATCTGGAACGAGGTCATGACCCGCATTCACGAGCCCATCGTGGCCGCAGGAAACGTACAGCGCTTTACGGACGGCTTGACCAAGAACCTGATCACTCGTACCTTCTGTAAGGATTCCGGCCTTCTTGCCGGTCCCTACTGTGCACAGGATCCGCGCGGCAACCGCACCGCAACGGGCTTTTACACCTATTCCAACGTGCCCGTAGCGACCTGCGACAAGCATGTGCTCGTGGATTACTGCACCGAAACGAACTGCGTAGCAGGTCCCGGATGCAAGAGCACCAAGAAGGTAGCACTGGTAGAGATCACCAGATCCTTCGCTTTGAACGTAGTGGTGGGAGATTCCCAGTATACCTATCAGCCCCTGTCTCCCGGAGCAAAGTATTCCAAGAACCTTTACGACTCCTTCTACCTTGGCAATTACGCAGGAACGGGAACCTATCCCGGCTACACCCGCACGGATAGACAGGCCAACGCCTTCTGTGCCAAGCACAATCCGGAGCTTTGCCAGTGATGGACGAGCATCAGCGCTTTATGCTGGCCGCACTCCGTGAGGCCGAAAAGGCCGCCGCGGAGGGGGAGGTTCCCATCGGCTGTGTGATCGTAAAAGACGGAAGGATCATATCCCGCGGAAGAAATGCCCGAGAGAGAAAAAGGAACGCCCTTCTCCACGCAGAGACGGTGGCCATCGATAAGGCATGCCGAAAGCTGGGCGGCTGGCGCTTGTGGCAATGTGATCTGTACGTTACTTTGGAGCCCTGCCCCATGTGCACGGGCGCTATCATCAATGCGCGTATTCCGCGCGTATTTATCGGGGCTCACGATCCCAAGGCAGGCGCCATGGGAAGCGTGGTCGCCCTGCAGGATCTTCCCTTTAACCATAAGCCCGAGGTCACCTTCGGGATCATGGAAGAAGAGTCAAGCGAAATGCTGAAAGGCTTTTTCCGAACTCTTCGCGCAAAAAAATAAACAGAGTAGGATCTTAAGCGTTAAGTGCCCTTGAAACGGGGAGTTGTTCGGGGGACGAAAAGGTGCAATCCTTGCGGTTTAGGATCCGCATCCCGCTGCCGAAAAAGGAAAAGCCTCCTTTTCCGGTAACCCTACGGGGAAACGGGAAAAGGAGGTATTTCTATGAAAAAAAAGGCTAGCACATCCATTCGCACACTCACCTGCTCCGCTCTTTTGGCCGCGGCCAGCATCGTCATCGGAATTTTGTGTAAGAATTACTTGAATTTCGGAAACGGACTGTTTCGCATCACCTTTGAGAATTTTCCCATTCTTCTGTCGGGCATTCTCTTTGGACCTATGGCAGGAGCGGGCGTTGGAGCGGTGGCGGATATCGTCAGCTATATCCTATCTACCCAAAGCTTTGCCATTTCCCCCTTGGTGACTCTCGGGGCGGCGGCAGTGGGCCTCTTCTCGGGCCTTGTTTCTCGCTACGTATTCAAAAAATGGAACGGAAAAAAGCTGGTGTTTTCAGCTTTGGCAGGGCATCTGGCAGGCTCCATCCTCATCAAATCCCCTGCCCTGTTCATCTATTACGGCTGGGCGGTGCTGGTGCGCATTCCTCTGTACGGCGTGATCGCGCTGCTTGAGATCCTTTTGCTTTTGGCATTAAATAAAAAGAAGGTCTTTCACAGAATCATAAATATCCGGAGGGAAAATCAATGAACTATAAGGAAGCCATTGAATACATTCATTCTAATTTTTGGATGGGCTCAAAGCCCGGCTTGTCACGTACGAAGGATCTTTTGAAGCGTATGGGCAACCCCCAAAACAAACTGAAATTCATTCACGTGGCAGGAACCAACGGCAAGGGATCCTTCTGTGCCATGATGAGCTCGATCCTCATCCGTGCCGGCCTGGAGGTGGGCACCTACACCTCTCCTTATGTCCTGCGCTTTAACGAACGCATGAGGGTAAACGGCCGGGATATCCCCGACGAGACGCTTTGCGAGCTGCTGGAAGAGATCCGTCCCCACGTGGAGGCAATGGAAGAGAAGCCCACGGAATTTGAGCTGATCACAGCCATTGCCATGGAATTCTTCCGCAGAGAAAAATGCAACGTGGTAGTGCTGGAATGCGGCATGGGCGGCAGGCTGGACTCTACCAACGTGATCAAAACGCCCATATTATCCGTCATTACGGGAATTGCGAAGGATCATACTGCTTTTTTGGGCGACACCTTAAAAAAGATCGCCGCGGAGAAGGCAGGCATCATCAAGCACGGCGTGCCGGTCCTCTGCTGTGACGAAAATGACGAGGTGCGTGCCGTTATAGAGAAAAAGGCCAAGGAAAAGGATGCGCCCCTGTTCTTTTCCGATCACAAGAAATTGGCTGACGAGGAGTTTTCTCTCCAGGGCACGAAATTCTCTTACGGTGATAAAAAGGATCTGTATATCCCGCTTTTGGGCGTTTTTCAGCCAAAAAACGCTGCAAACGTGCTGTGCTCCGTAGAGCTGCTGAAAGAAGCAGGGCTTGAAATCTCCGACGAGGCTATCCGTGTGGGTCTTAAGGAAAGCCGCTGGCCCGCACGCTTTGAATTGGTAAGATCCAAACCAATCATTCTTTGCGACGGCGCCCATAACGTAGAGGGTGTGGAGGCGGCCGTAGAAAGCGTGAAGCGCTATTTCGGCGAAGAAAAGCTACACGTCGTCATGGGCTGCATGAGCGACAAGGAGTTCCGTCTCATGGCCGAAAGGATCGTTCCCATTGCACGCGACGTTTTCTGTCTGAGCCCTCAATCTCTCCGTTCTCTGCCTTCCAAGGAGCTTGCAGAGGTCTTCAAGGAGCTCTCCCTTCCCGCCTTTGCCTTTAAGAGCACGAAGGCAGCCTTGGCGGCGGCCTTGGCGGCGGCAAGACAATACGGCGGTGCGGTGATCTGCCTCGGCTCTCTTTATATGTATGAGGAGATCTACCACGCCATCAATACGCTTCTGCCCCAATAAGCAAAACATTTCCGAGATAAAATAAACCCCGACAGGCTCGTCTCTGTCGGGGTTATTGTTTTACGGATATTTACCGATGCTCACCGATGAGCTTATTATTCGAGATAGTACAAAAAATCATAGTAAGTATAAAGCTTTGCAGTTGTGCTTTTTTCATTTTTTAAATTCCTTTTGAAAGCTGTGGCCGCATTTATTACAGCGGATATTGAAGCGGCCGACCTTGCGGGGCATACGAATGGGTGCCTTGCAGTTAGGACACTTGAAAAAGTGAAAGTTCTTTCCGTCGCGACGGCGGATCATGAAACGACGAAAGGCACCGCGAATGCCCGAGGTCATACCGTACCAGGCCGCGTTTTCCCTTTGACGCTTTACGTAATTGCGGGATAGCATGCGAAAGAATACCACAAAACAAAAGACCAGCTCGATCACATAGATCACAAGACTATGGAAAAAGACATTGACAATGGCCAGAAGAAGCCAGATCAGGATCAGACTGCGGTTCAGAGAATCCGTACCGTAGCGACCCGACATAAAGCGGGCAAGAGCATCGCGCAGACGGGAAAACAAGCTCATTGACGCCTCCTTCCTCTGCTTCCGAGAACAACGGCAAGCAGACGCAAAAATTGAGTAAGAGATACGGCAAGGGACGCCACGTAGGTCATGGCGGCGGCACGCAGAGTCTTTTTGGCACCCACCAATTCCTCTTCATCCAGAAGCCCCCCCTCCTCCAAAGCCACAACGGCACGGCGGGAGGCGTTAAACTCCACGGGTAGAGTTACAAGCTGGAAGATCACGCAAAGAGAAAAGGCAATCACACCGAACATGGAAAGCTGAAAGCCAACGGCTGATTCTGCATAGAAGCCAAGGAGAAGTCCGATCAGGATCAAGGGCATAGCAAGACGGGAGCCGAAATTGGTCACCGGAACCAGGGCGGAGCGAATGCGGATGGGCACATACCCCTCGGCATGCTGAAGCGCATGACCCGCCTCGTGAGCGGCAACTCCAATGGCGGCACAGGAGGTGGAATCGTAGACTGCATCGGAAAGATAGACGGTACGATCCTTTGGATTAAAGTGATCCGTAAGCCTTCCCGTGGTACGGGCAATGCGCACGTCGGTAACACCGCCCTGACGGAGCACACGCTCTGCGGCGGCAGCGCCGGTGAGCCCACGACGGGTGGGAAAGGCGGAATAGCGCTTAAAGGTAGAGGAAACACCTGCCGAAGCGATCATGGCAAAGACCGTGGCCAAAACCACGAAAAAATAGCCGTAGTACTGAAAATGGAAAATCAGCTGATCAAAGGCGGATGCGGCAATGAATGGAAGCATGGCAACTCCTTACTTGGGTAAAACGATGGTGGGGTCTTTCTTTCTTTTTTTGTAAAGTACGAATTTACGGCCGATGGCCTGCACCCCTTCACAGCCCAGCATTTCGCAAAGGCTGTCGGATACCTCGCGGGGGGACAGATCGGAATTTTCCAGCACGGTGACCTTAATGAGCTCGTTCTTTTCCAGTCCCTCGCGGATCTGGGTGATAAAGGCATCATCCTCGAAGCCCATTTTGCCCACCTGATACTTGGCGGGAAGCGAATTGGCAAGGGAGCGCAGATAGGCTCTTTGTTTTCCTGTAAGCATAGTTTCTCCTTAAAAGTACTGTTACTATACTCCATTTTAGCCTTTTTTCGGCCGTTTGTAAAGACGTATTTACAAATCAAGGATAAAATGCTACAATGAATTGAATATGAAATGGAATATCGCATTTTTATTCATAACAGGTTAAAAATAGCCTGTTATGATTTTTTTGGATATAATAAACGGTACACTCACCATTTTCTAAGGAAAGGAAAACTATGCTGAAGCTGATCGATATCAAGAAGGATTATCTTTCGGAAAGCGACAAGGTACGCGCCTTAAAGAACGTAAATCTCGCTTTCCGCAGAAGTGAATTCGTTTCTATTCTGGGCCCCTCGGGATGCGGCAAAACAACGCTGTTGAACCTCATAGGCGGTCTCGACCATTATACCTCGGGCGATCTTGTGATCGAGGGAAAAAGCACCAAGGCTTTCAAAGACCACGATTGGGACGCCTACCGCAATCACTCCGTAGGCTTCGTATTTCAAAGCTATAACCTGATCCCTCACCAGAGCGTTCTGGCCAACGTGGAGCTTGCACTCACCCTGACGGGCGTTTCCAAAGCAGAACGCAGAAAAAAAGCTCTTTCCGCTCTGGAAAAGGTAGGGTTGAAGGATCAGATCAAAAAACGCCCCAACCAGCTCTCCGGCGGACAGATGCAGAGAGTAGCCATTGCACGCGCTCTGGTCAACGACCCCGAGATCCTTTTGGCGGACGAGCCCACAGGCGCCCTCGATTCTGCCACCAGCGTACAGATCCTGGAGCTTTTAAAAGAGGTGTCCCGCGATAAGCTGGTCATTATGGTGACCCATAACCCAGAGCTTGCCCGGGATTACTCCACACGCATCATTCGTCTGTTGGACGGTGAGGTAGTGGACGACTCCAATCCTTACAACGGAGCAGAGGAGATAAAAAAAGCCCCTGTTAAGAAGGAAAAGAAGCCTTCCATGTCCTTCTTTACCGCGCTCAGCCTTTCCCTGAACAACCTAATGACAAAAAAAGGCAGAACCACCCTTACCTCCTTTGCGGGCTCCATCGGTATTATCGGCATTGCGCTGATCCTGGCTCTGTCCAACGGTATCAACGCTTATATTGCCAGCGTGCAGGAGGAGACCCTTGCCTCTACCCCCTTGACCGTGCAGGCGGAGAGCATGGATATGCTGGCGCTGATGACCAATATTATGGGTATCAACAGTGCCAATTCCGAGAACGCTCACCCCTTGGATGCGGTCTATTCCTCCAAGGTCATGCACGAAATGATCAACTCCTTTAACAATGCGGAGACGCAGACCAACAATCTCCGCCTCTTCAAGGAATTTCTGGACACCAGCGAGGAGATACGAAATAACACTACCCAGATCCAATATTCCTACGAGCTGGACAGCGCTATTTTTACGGAGGACGTGAACGGAAACGTCATAAAAAGTGACATTGAAGAGGTCATGAATCGAGTGTTTGATGCAGCCGGTATGGGCGCCATGTCCGGTATGCATTCCAACAACTCGATGAGCACCATGTTCAGCAGCATCACCCTTTGGGAGGAAATGCTTCCCAAGGCAGACGGTACCGGCATCAGCGCCATGATTACGGAGCAGTACGATCTGGTATACGGCTCCTGGCCCACCCGCTACGACGAGGTGGTGCTCATCGTGAACGAGCGCAACGAGATCAGTGATATGGCTCTGTGCGGTCTCGGTCTGAAGAGCACCGAGGAGATCGGCAAGGAGATGCTCCAAAGTCAGAAGGGCGAATCCCTGAACACCACGGTGGAATCCTGGTCTTATGAGGATATTCTCGGCATGCGCTTTAAGCTCTTTTTGCCAAGCCAGCTTTATCAGAAAAATCCCACCGGCGGCTATACGCTGGTAACGGACGTGGATAAGGGAGCGGAATTTCTCTATCGTTCCGACGAAGGCCTGCCTCTGCGCATCAGCGGTATCGTCCGCCCTCAGAGCCCCGAAGCCGCACAGCTGATGCAGGGAGCCTTGGGCTACACTAAGGATCTGACCCGCCATCTCCTAAGCGTTGTGGGTGAAAACGAGCTGATCCTGCTACAGAAGAACAATCCCGAAACAGACGTGCTGTTAAATCTTCCCTTCCGTCCTGCCGATTACGTAGAGCCCACAGAGGATGAAAGAGTCGCCGCCTTTAAGGAATACGCACTTGGTTTGAGCGCAGAAGAAAGGGCGAAGCTTTATCGCAAGATCCTTGCCATCCCCGGAGAAGATTTTCTGAATGCTACCGCCGACAAAACACTGGCGGAAATGACCCGCGGTGAACTGGAGCAAAATATCATCGCCATGTTTACGGAAAACAAGGACGAGGAAGCAGACATCAGCTTTATCCTTGAATACGTAAAGAAAATGAGCGACGAGGAGCTTTTTGCGCAGGCAAGAGAGGGAGTCAAAAGCATGGTAGCAGAGCAGTACCGCCAGCAAATGGAGCAAGCCATGGCAGGTGTTCCCGACGTCATGCTCTCCTCCATGCTGGAGGTCGCTCTGATGCAGAGCCCTGTAGAGATCTCCGCCTCGACAAGTCAGGACCGTCTGGGAGTTCCCTTCTCTGCAAAGGAGATGCTCACCTATTACGAGGATTACGTACCTGCCACTCATTCCGACTCTACCCTGGAAGCAAACCTGAAGCTTTTGGGTGATGCGTATGAGGCCTCCCCCAGCGCCATTCACATCTACACGGATACCTTTGAGAAGAAGGAGCGACTGGGTGAGATCATTGCGGAATACAATGCAAAGCAGGTCGAGGAGGACAAGATCGATTATACGGACGTGTTCGCCATGCTGATGTCGGGCATGACCACGGTCATCAACGCCATTGCCTACGTGCTCATCGCTTTTGTATCCATTTCTCTGGTGGTTTCCTCCATTATGATCGGTATTATCACCTATATTTCCGTATTGGAGCGTACCAAGGAGATCGGTATCCTCCGTGCAGTGGGTGCCTCCAAGCGCGACATTTCCCGTGTATTCAGTGCAGAAAGCATTATTCAGGGCTTTGCGGCGGGCATCATCGGCGTGGGCCTGACCCTGCTGCTGACCCTTCCCATCAACGCCATTATTCAGGCTCTGACCGGCATTCCCGATATCGCCGCGGTGCTTCCCCCTGCAGGATACCTTTTGATCCTGGTGAGCGTGCTGCTCTCTTATATTGCGGGTCTCTTCCCTTCCCGCGTGGCGGCAAAGAAGGATCCCGTGGTAGCACTGCGTACCGAATAAGTATTTCACACAAAAAAGGCCCGAATTCGGGTCTTTTTTGCGTGTGCAGGAAAAAGTAAAGCCCCGCTGCACAAAAAAGCAAGACAAGTAAAAATTTCTTGCGAGAAAAATTAAAAAAAACTTAATATTTTTTTGACAAGGCGGCGACGCTGTGCTATAATTAGAATAGATATATATAAATATACTCAAAATCGAGTTATGGAGGATACTGCGTTATGAAAATGATCATTGCTATCGTCAACAACGACGACGCCCCCGACGTCATGAAGGCTTTGACCAAGGAGAAGATCTCCGCTACGAAGCTGGCCAGCACGGGTAGCTTTCTTATGAAGGGAAACACCACCTTCATCTCCGGTGTGGAGGATGAGCAGGTGGAGCACGTCATTGAGATCATTCGCGACCACTCCAAGAGAAGGAAGCAGCTGATGCCCATTGATTACGCTCAGTTCAACCCCGGCTTCTCCTCCTATCCCGTTGAGATCACCGTGGGAGGCGCCACCATTTTCGTGGTGAACGTAGAAAAATTCGAAAAAGTATAAAACCGTGTCCGCCTATCGTTGTCAAGGGGTGGTAGACGCCATTTTGCCTGCCGTTCGCGAGAATCGGCTGGCGGGTTGCTACCTCATTGTGGGAGAGCGCGGCACGGGTAAGCTTGCCGCGGCGCGGTATCTGGCCCAAGTCCTGATTTGCCAAAACAAGAGAGACGGGGTCACTCCCTGCGGCATTTGTCCCGATTGCAAGCAGATAGAACAAGGCACACACGTTGACGTGCCTGAGCTTTGGCCCGAGGAGGAAGGAAAACGAATTCCCGTGGAGCGGGTACGTGAGATCCTTCGTGAGAACTACACCCTTCCCACCTCCGGTGACCGCCGAATTTTTATTTTCCCCCGCATGGAGCTGCTCCGTGCAGATTCTCAGAATACGCTTTTAAAGAGCATTGAAGAGCCCTCTGACGGCACGATCTATTTTCTTTTGACAGAGGATAAATCCAAGATCCTGCCAACCGTGCAGAGCCGTGCGGTGGCTGTTTCCGCTATGGGGCTTCCCAAGGAGGAGATGCGCAGGTATCTGAGAAAAATCGGCTGCGAGCAGGAACGCCTCGACGAGGTATTGGTCATGGCAGGCTCATCCCCCGGACAGGCGGAGGAGTACCTGAGGGATACGGAGCGGGCGCAGATGCGCGAAAAGGTACTCCGGTATTTTCAAACGGTCTTCGAGCACGGTTCCTTCACACGCCTTTCTCTGATCTTCCCCCCTGCGCGCATAAGCCGTAACGAGCTTTACCTGATGCTGCCCATGATGCGGTCCGGACTGTGTGATCTGATTGCCGCAAGGTACGGTGCGAATGAGGATCGCCACTTTTTCACTGACGAAGGCTTCTGCCGCGATATGGGAAGCGTACTTTCCTTAAAAAGCTCGGTGGAGCTTTTCGATCTGTCTTTAGAGTTGGAAGCGGCCTTGGAAACCAACGTGAATCTTTATTCTGCTTTGGCGGGCTTTCACATGAAGGCAGCAGGGCTGGTTTGTGAAGACTGACGAACCAAATTTCAACGGGAACATATACTCATGATGTGCCCTTCTTCTTACAGCGTATAAGAGTATTCGGTATAGCCGAAGGGCTTGCCGTGACAATAGAACTTGTGAAAGGATTGACCCCTTTTTACTATGGATATTAGCAAAGGAAAGATCATTATCTCCGGTGGAAAGCCTCTGGTGGGTGAGATTCCCGTTTCCGGCATGAAAAATGCCGCGGTTGCCATTGTTCTGTCCACCATTCTGACGGAGGATAAATGTATTATCGAAAACCTTCCCGATATCAGTGACGTCAATCTCTCGTTAGAGATCTTGAAGTCCGTCGGCGTGAAGGTGACGAAAATCGATAAAAACACGGTGGAGATCGATTCCACCAGCGCTACTCCCGGCATTGCTCCCTACGATCTGGTGAGCAAGATGCGTGCCTCCTACTATCTCATCGGCGCGGAGCTGGGACGCTTCGGACGTGCCTTCGTGGGTCTGCCCGGCGGCTGTGACTTCGGCGTTCGCCCCATCGACCTGCACATCAAGGGCTTCGAGGCTCTGGGATGCGAGGTAAAGGTGGATGGCGGGTACATAGAAGCCACCGCCAAGGATGGGGTTTTGCAGGGCTCCAGCGTGTACATGGATATGGTAACCGTAGGCGGCACCATCAACGTGATGCTGGCGGCCGTGAGAGCCGAAGGCACTACCGTGATCGAAAACGCTGCCCACGAGCCTCACATCGTTGACACAGCAAACTTTTTGAATGCTTGCGGCGCGGACATCAGCGGAGCGGGCACGGACGTGATCAAGATCCGCGGTGTGAAGAAGCTCCACGGCGTGACCTACACTATCATTCCCGATATGATCGAAGCAGGTACCTTTATGATCCTTGCGGCGGCAACGGGAGGAGAATTGAAGATCACCAACGTGATCCCCAAGCACCTGGATTCCATCAGCGCAAAGCTTCTTGAAATGGGCGTTGAGGTGGAGGAGGACGGTGACAGCGTTACCGTGCGGCGCGGCAAAAAGCCCTTGACCAAGGTCAACGTAAAGACCCTGCCCTACCCCGGCTTCCCCACGGATATGAACCCGCAGATCTGCGTGCTTCTGGCACTGGCACAGGGCATGAGCCGACTGACGGAGGGCGTATGGGAATCTCGATTCCGTTACGTAGAGGAGCTAAAACGCATGGGCGCCCGCATCAACATGAACGGCAGAACAGCCGAGGTAGAGGGTATTCCCAAGCTGACCGGCGCCTCCGTAAGAGCCGTTGACCTGCGCGCGGGCTGTGCCATGGTCATAGCAGGCCTTGCGGCTGATGGCATCACTGAAATCGACGAGATCTACCACATTTTCCGCGGCTATGAGGACCTGATCGCGAAGCTTCAGGCCGTTGGCGCCGACATTAAGGTGGTTTACCCCAAGAGCTTACAGTTTAACGAATTTTAAGGAAGAGTATGGATAAAAACACGGAAGAAAAGAGAAAGCGCCACAGACGGCGCCACCATCACCGCCCCAAGGGCCCCCGCAAGCAGGAGGGCGCCGAGCAGGCACAAACAGTGAATACGATCGGGACCGAGGAGCTCCTCACACCGGAAGCGGCGCAGGAGACATCCGTCGCAATACCTACGGACGATTCCGATCCCGAATACGAATTTCTGAAAAAAGAAGAGGCAGCTCCCGCCGTCGAGCCTGAGGAAAAGGTGGCGGTGGTCAGTGTTCGCTTCCGCCCCGTAGGTAAGGCCTACTCCTTTGATCCCAACGGTGAGACTTTTAAAATGGGTGATCACGTGATCGTAGAAACGAGCCAAGGGCAGGAATTCGGCACCGTATCCACCCCTGTCCACAACGTATCCCTGAAGGACATCGTTTCTCCCTTGAGGAAGGTGCTTCGCAAAGCAACCGAAAAGGACCTGGAAAAGCACGAAAAGAACCGCGAGCTGGAGCTTCGCGCCCGAAAAGTCTTTCAGGATAAGACAGCGGAGCATAAGCTTGACATGGCACTCAGCGACGTGGAATGCTCCTTTGACCATCAGAAGCTGATCTTCTATTTCACCTCCGAGGGCCGCGTGGATTTCCGCGAATTTGTCAAGGATATGGCATCGGTGTTTAAGATGCGCATCGAGCTGCGTCAAATCGGTGTGAGAGACGAGGCAAAGCAGCTGGGAGGCCTTGGAATTTGCGGCAGACCCCTTTGCTGCAGTCTCTTTTTGGATGATTTTCAGCAGGTCTCCATCAAAATGGCAAAGGAACAGAATCTGTCTCTCAATCCTACCAAGATCAGTGGAACCTGCGGCAGATTGATGTGTTGCCTTCGCTATGAAAACGACGTATACGTGGAAGCGGGCAAGACCTGTCCTCGCGCAGAAAACGCCGTCATGACCCCGGAAGGACGCGGTATTGTGGTAGAATCCAACATTCTTTGCGGCAAATGCAAGGTGAGGCTGGACAGTGACCCCGAAAACATCGTACCTTACGAGGCAAAGGATCTGAAGGTCATTCCAAAAGCAAAGAAAAACCAGCTAAATTCCAAGAACGAAAACGAAAAAGAATAGTTTTTTCTAAAAAAGCAAAAAAGCTATTGAATTTTTAAAAACAAGTGCTATAATAAAGTAAATCTTAAGTGGAGGTAACAAAAATGGCATACATCATTTCTGAAGAATGCATCGGCTGCATGGCTTGTGTTGACGAGTGCCCCGTTTCCGCAATTTCCGAAAAGGACGGCAAGGCTTTCATCAATAAGGATGAGTGCATCGAGTGTGGCGCTTGCGTAGGCGCTTGCCCCATCGAAGCTCCCCAGCCCGAGGCCTAATGAACGATTGAAGCCACCCTATAGGGTGGCTTTTTTCTTTTTTTGCCCGTGTTTTGGCAAGTTTTGAGGCGGAATGAATTGACACGAAATCAAGTTTATATTATAATAAAAGAAAATCTTGAAATAAGGTTTAAAACTTGAAAAGAGGAAGTATTATGAGCAACTACATGAATTATTCCTACGATTCTCTGAAGAAGTTCTGCGATGATGCTTTTGAAAAATTCGGCTTTACCACCGAGGAAGCCAAGATCATCACCGACGTTCTTCTTCTTGCAGATCTCTACGGCATTGAGTCTCACGGTACCCAGAGACTGGTTCGCTATCACAAGGACATTGCCAAGGGTCTGATCAAGGTCGGCGTAAAGCCCGAGGTCGTATTTGAGACTCCCGTTTCCGCCGTGATCGACGCGCAGGACGGTATGGGTCAGGTTATGGGCTATGCCGCCATGAAGATGGCCATTGAGAAGGCCAAAAAAAGCGGTATCGCCATCGTTACCGTTCGTAACTCCACTCACTACGGTATTGCCGGCTACTACACCAAGATGGCATGCGACGAGGGCTTGATCGGTCTCTCCACCACCAACACCACCGCCATCATGGTCCCCACCTACGGCAGAAAGGCTATGCTGGGCTCCAACCCCATCGCCATTTCCTTCCCCGCAGATCCCTACCCCTTCCTGTTTGACGCTTCCACTACTGTGGTTACCCGCGGCAAGCTTGAAGTTTACAACAAACTGGATAAGCCTCTCCACGACGGCTGGGCCATCGATTCCACCGGTAACGAGTCCACCGACGCTGCCAAGGTGCTGAAGTGCATCGCCAACAAGGAAGGCGGCGGCATTCTTCCTCTGGGCGGCTCTCGCGAGGATAGCGGCAGCCACAAGGGCTACGGCTGGGGCATGGTAGCTGAGCTGTTCAGTTCCATCCTTTCTCTGGGTATGACCTCTGAGAAGACCAACGTCGGCGGCAAGGGCGGCATCTGCCACGGCTTTATGGTTATTGATCCCAAGATCTTCGGCGATGCTGAGGCTATCAAGCAGCATCTTTCCGCTTACCTTGAGGAGCTGAGAAACTCTCCCAAAGCAGAGGGACAGGATCGCATTTACACTCACGGTGAGAAGGAGATCGCCGCTATGGCAGACCGCATGAAGAACGGTATCAACATCAACAAGAACACCGTTGCTGAGATGCGCGATCTGGCACAGTTCCTCGGCATGGACGTTGTTGCTTACCTCGGTGAGGAAGCACTGACCATTCAGGGCAAGGAAAGCATCTACAAATAAAAACACAATTCCCTCGGAACGATCCGAGGGAATTTTTATAAATAGAAGTGAGCCGAAATCCGGCTCACTTCTATTTTTTATTTTTTCTTTTTCAAAAGAATGAAGGCGGTAACGCCACCGGCCGCAACAACTGCAACGCACACAGCAACAATAACGATAACGGTAGTCGCATTGCTCTTTTCTTCCTCCACAGGATCTCCCTCCGTGCTCACTCCGTCGTTGACAACGGGCGCAGATTGATCCGTTAGCTTTTCTACCGTTCGGACCTCCTCTTTTCCGCAAAGCTCGCACTTTTTCGTATAGCTACCTTCCTCTTCTGCAGTAGGTGCTTTGGTTTGCGTTTCCTCGCCCCAAGCATGCTCAAGCTTGGAAACGGTGATCTCTTCCTTATGATTGCAAACGGAGCAGATCCTCTCATTCTTGCCATCCTCTTCACAGCTCGGCGCCGTCACAACGACAGGCTCGCCATAGCGATGACCGAGGGCTGCCTCCCTTTGCACTTCCTTATACTGACAAACGGAGCATACTCTGGATTGTTCTCCCGCAGTAATACAATCCGCCTTACTTGCAATCGACCAAGCAGAAAAGCGATGTCCTGCTGCGCAACGATCGATATTGACACCGTAATGCCACGTAGCGCCTGACAGGTAGCTGTTGTCCGATGAAAAAGAGATCTGATTCTTCATCGCTTCGGTACCTTCGTAAAAGATCTCCATATTGGAATTGGGGCAGAATTTCTTGCCGACGGTCTCAACATTCTTGCCAAGATAAATCTTTTTTAAAGAGGAGCAATTATAAAAGGCTTCGTCGTCGATCTTTTTCACAGTATGGGACAGCGTTATGCTTTGGAGCCTCGTACAATCACCAAACGCACGGGAACCGACCCATTCCACGCCTTCTCCCATATGAAAGCTTTCAAGGCCTGAGCAACCGGAAAAAGCGCTATACACAATGATCTTTACACTGTCCGGAAGGGTCATACTCTTTAGTCCCGTACAGCCCGCAAAGGCACGACTGAAGATCGTAGAGAGGTTTTTGGGGAAACGAACGGAGGATGCATTCAGCGAAATGCAGTCCTGAAACATCGCTTCAAAGATCACCTCAAAGCGATCGGGAAAAACGACCTTGGAAAGAGACGTACATCCTACGAACATACGAGATCCGCCCGTTTTTACCTCGCCCTTAAATTCCACACTCCTCAATCCCGTGCATCCGGAAAAGGCATATCCGTCAATCGTGCTGACAGAAGCGGGAATGACGACCGATTCAAGGCTCGTGCAATTGTAAAAGGCAGAATCTCCAATTGAGGTCAAGCCTTCGGGGAGACTAACGGAACGAAGCTTCGTGCAGCCGGCAAAAGTATTTTTTCCAACGCCCGTTACACCCTTTTCAATCACAAGCTCCGTGATCTCTCTTCCCCAAGGAAGCACGGAGGAATTGGTAGCAATGTTTTCCATGGCGCCGTTGCCGCTGATCGTTAATTTCGTGCCGTCAAGCTGCCAAGCGCAGGCACCGGTAACACCCGTTGCGGCCGAAACCTCGGTAGGCATTATCAAAAAAACAAAGAGGGCTGAAATGAGTAGTAAAAGTGAGCTGATTAATGCAGTTGTTTTTTTCATAATTTCCTCCAATCAATTGATATTCTAATAATATATTAACAGTTCTCTATTCTACTGTCAATATTAACAACCTTTCACATACATTATACTGCATTTTGCGGTTTTTGTCAATACCGCAATTCGCGGTAGGATATAATAAAGAAAAGAGAGGTGAAACGATGTATCGTAGAATACGCGATCTGCGCGAAGATCACGATCTTACGCAAAAAGAGCTGGCAGGAAAGCTGAATTGCTCCCAGCAGGTCTACAGTAATTACGAGCTTGGGCAAAGGGATATTCCTACCGATATTCTCGTTAAGCTCTCGTCTATTTACAACGTTTCCATAGATTATATATTAGAGATCAGCAATGATCCAACGATAAAAAAATAAGCCCTCGATCTAAGATCGGGGGCTTATTTTTTATTGGATGCCGAAAAGGCGATCGGAGCGAAGGAATGGCTCCAGCTCCTTCGCTCTTTTCTCTTCGCCGCAATGAGAATAATCCGAGATCAGATAATAGAGGCGAAGATTCTTCAGTCGTGCGATCTTGGAACGTACGTAGCGACGGTGAAGCCCATCATGATACTCCTTTGTCCCCTTCCCTTTTCGAAAGGCTCTTTTCTCATAGAGGAAAACGGCTGAAAAGAAGAAACAAAGGAGAATAAAGCACAAAAGGATCGCGGCGGCAAGGCCGCTGAGAATAGCGGGAATCACGGCAAGTTACCTCCTAAGATCTCCTCCTGCATGGCATACCAGGAAAGGATGCCGTCGAGGATGCCTTGGGCGGCATCGCGGGCATAGCTGTCACGCAGGGCAAGATGATATTCCGAAGGGGCACAGATGAAGCTGACCTCCACCAGCGTTTGGGGGAAGCGAGGATTGCGACAGAGGGCAAGCATTTGCCTGCGGGTGCCGTTATCCTCCGTATGAAGGGCGGAAAGAACTCCCTTTTTTACGTGGTCCGCCAAGGACAGTCCCGCCTCAGACCAATAGAGGCCAAGGGTGCCGCCCACGGTATTGGCATCGGTGGTCTCATGGGTGGAATTATGATGGACTGAAACGGAAAGGTCCGGATCGGCAGCGGTAAGAAGGTCGATGCGCTCCGTAAGGCTGACGGTGGCATCCTCCGAACGGCTCATGATCACCGTAGCACCCTTTTCCTCCAGTAGGGCTTCCAGGGTAAGGGCGATCTTTAAATTAAGATCCTCCTCGTTGCCTCCCTTCCTGTAGCCGAGGGCGCCTACGTCAGTGCCGCCGTGACCTGCATCCACTACGATGGTCTTACCTGCAAGGGGCTTATCCCCTTCTGCCAAGGCAGAGGGCTGGCGGAAGGAAAGAATGGCAGTACCGTTTTCATAGGAGTAGTGGAAGCCGTAATAATTGTAGGGGCTTTGCAACGTCAGCTCCAGAGTTACAGTTTGACGAGAAAGGGAGGAAGAAAGACTTGCCGAGGAAAAGAGCAGATCTCCTGCGGCAAGAGAAACATCTCCCGAAAGTGCAGTGACGGTATTAAACACCTTAACGCGGACGACGCCGTCCTGTAGCTCCACCGTCAAAGGAGGCGCGGCACCGAGGGCAAGGGTAAATTTCACGGCAGAGGCATCTGCTGCCGCCGAAACGGTGGCAAGAGACGAGGGCTGTAGGGGCTCGTTATCGATCCTGACGTTCCCTGCAGGCACGAAGGCACCGCAAGCGAGACGATAATGACCGTTAAAATAGCCTGTGACTCTGTCTCGCAGATCGACAGAGGCAGAGGTATAATCATCGTAAAAGGAGCTGTCGGAGGCTACCTTAAGCGGCGTATAGTCCTTCGTTACCGTAGCGCAGATCACATGATCCTTTGGAATGACGGAAACGGTAGGGCCGTCCTTATCGATCTCGACTCCGTCTTTTTTGCAAACAAAGCGCATTCTTCCGACGTTGACGGGAGAGCCGGTGCCGCTTTGGGCAGGAACGGCGATGACTCCCTCGTAAACCTCCTGTGCGGAGCCGCCCGCTCCCAGTGTGGGACGAAGGGTCACGGTCTTATTGCCCAAGGAAACGGTAACGGTGCAGCCCGCCTGAGCGGTGACGGTCACAGGAACGGTGGTTCCTGACAGCGCCATGATCCCTCCCCCATCGGAGGGAGTAAAGGCGGAAATAGCAAAGGGAACAGTCCCGGCAGTAGATTGCACGCGGGAGACCTGAAGGGTGTAGCTCTTTCCGTTTTGCTCCACACGCAAGGTATTCTTACCGTAGGAAAGGGGCATTAAAACAGAAAACAGGCCGCTTTTGGTGCGGCCGATCTTCTGTCCGTTCATATAGACGGGCATGGTAGGATCAGAGGCGGCGGTAACAAATTCTGCCGCATAAGTAGATCTTGCACCGTTTCCGGGTCGCAAAAAGGTGACTCCGCTGACGTCCGTTGCCGTTTTCTCCTCCACGGTAGGATCGGCATAAAGCTCACGGAGAGCATCCCGCAGGCCTTCGGTGTTCTTCACGATATCGGCAAAGCCGTATTGGATATTGCCGTAGGAGCCCATATAGGCACGGGCATAGCGGATCTGCTGGACGATCTCCTCAGCGCCGAGGTCAAAGTCGCCTACCTTATAGGCAGCATGAGCAATATAAAGGCGAACGGAGGTACCGTCTACCTGCGCGCTCCACCAGCGGGCAAGGGTAGAAAAATCGGCAGCCTTATGTCCCCTCTCCCAATAGATCTGAGGGGCGATATAATCCACGTATTCTCCCTCGATCCAGGCAAGGGCGTCGCAGAAGATGGCGGAATAGGCTTCGGTGCCGTTGGTGGCACTGCCACCGGGATGAGAGGAGGAATTCTGCCAGATACCGAAGGGGCTGACACCGAAGGTCAGATCTGCACTTTTAGCCTTGACGGTATCGAAGGTGGCATGAATGAGGGTATTGACGTTTTCACGGCGGAAATCACCAAGCGTTTTTCCTTCACCAAGGGAAGAAAAGCTGGCAGAATCGTCAAAGCTCTGGCCCGATACGGGGTAAGGATAAAAGTAATCGTCGTAGAGAACGCCTGCCACGCCGTATTCCAAAATCTCCTTCACACCGTCGAGGATCAGCTTCTGTACCTCAGGCAGGGCGGGATCGTAATAAAGCTTACCGTCGTAAAACACCGTCCAATGAGGGTTTTGGCGGGCAGGGTTAGCTTCGGAAAGAGAGGCAAGAGCCTGCTCCTTGGAGGAAGCGTTGATATTGGTAACACGATAAGGGTTGACCCATGCTACCACCTGCATATCGTAAAGGGCACACTGCTCAATGAGGTAGGAGAGCGGGTCGAAGGTCAGTGCATCACCCTCCTGAGCCATCAGATAGCGGGACGAGGGGAAAACAGCAGACTTATAGAAAGCATCGCCCGTGGGACGAACCTGAAAATACAGGGTATCAAAGCCCGTGGAGCGGCTCGTTTCCACAATGATATCCAGCTCATTCTTCAGCTCCGCTTCGGAAAGGCCGGGCTTGGAGGGAAAATTGATATTGGCCACGGTGGCAATAAACACACCTCGCATTTCCTCGCCGGGATCCACGGGTGTTTTTTCCTCGGTAAAGGGCAGGGTCTCCGTAGGGTCGGGTGCAGGCTCGGTAGCGGGAGGCGTCTCCCCCCCATCGGGCCAGAGAACGAGAAGGAGCGTCAGCACCAAAATAAGCGCAAGAAAAGAAAGGGCTGCAATAAAGATCACCTTTCCCTTCGTAGTGGCAAGCCATGCAGAAAAGCCCTTCTTTTCGGGCATCATACCGTCGTTCATCTTCGTCCTCCTGTTCTTTTATCCAGTATAACAAGAAACCTTCCTTTTGACAAGAAAAATATTCTGTCCACATCCTATGAAATTCGCATTTCATTTATACCAAATCGGTTGACAGTATTTCAAAAAATGATTAAAATGAATATACAAATACAGTGAGGTAAAAGTATGTTAGTACGTTCAGTATCAGAGCTGATCGGGAAAACACCTTTAGTGGAGGCGACGCGCTTCTATACCGAGGGCAAGGTGCGCTTTCTCATAAAGCCGGAGGGTCTCAACCCGGCAGGCTCTGCTAAGGATCGCGTGGCACTGCAAATGCTGTTGGATGCCGAGGAAAAAGGGCTGATCCGCGATGGTGCCACCGTGATCGAGCCCACCAGCGGCAACACAGGCATCGGTCTGGCCTCCCTTTGTGCCATGCGCGGTTATAAGGCCATTTTTACCATGCCTGATACCATGAGCCCGGAGCGGCAGATGCTTCTTCGTGCTTACGGTGCCGAGGTGGTGCTGACCGAAGGGAGCAAGGGAATGGCGGGTGCCATTGAAAAGGCAAAAGCACTATCCGAAGAAATCGAAGGAAGCTTTATCCCCGGACAATTTGAATCCCCCTCCAACAAAAAAGCGCACTATCTGACCACAGGCCCCGAGATCTGGGAGGATACGAGGGGGCAGGTAGACGTATTCATCGCTTGCGTGGGCACGGGCGGCACCGTGACGGGAACGGGCGAATATTTAAAGGAAAAGAATCCGGCCGTTCGCGTGCTTGCCGTAGAGCCTGCGGCCTCTCCCCTGCTTTCGGGCGGAAAGGCCGGACCTCACGGTATTCAGGGCATCGGTGCCAACTTTATCCCCGAGGTTCTGAACACCGACATCTACGACGAGGTGCACACCGTAACGGAGAAAGAGGCCTACAATGCGGCGCGCCGACTTGCCAAGACCGAGGGTCTTCTGGTAGGCATTTCCTCCGGTGCGGCACTGGCCGTGGCGGAACGGATCGCTAAAAAAGAAGAATATTTCGGCAAGACCGTCGTAGTGCTTTTACCCGATACGGGTGAAAGATATCTTTCCACCGAGCTTTTTCGATAAGCAATCAAATTAAAAACGATAGGAGAAAAAATGTTTACAGACTATTTCAAGCTGACTCCCGATAATCCCCCCAACGAAGGAATCCTTTTCGTGGATCACGCCAAGAGCGACCGCACGGGTCACTTGGGCCACGCCATGGTGGAATACGAGACGGGCAAGATCCTTGCCTTCTATCCCGACTGCTCCGCCATTACCAAGGTGCACATCGGTCATTCGGGCCACGGCTGGATGAAATACAAAAGAAGCGTGGACGGCGGTCTGACTTGGTCGGAGGCCAAGGACGAATTTTACTCCAAAAAGTCCTTTGACGATACCGACGGAAAAACCACCATGATGATCGAAAAGATCGTCAAGACCGAAACGGGACGCTTGATCCTTTTCTATCTGGTTTGCGATATGACCCGCAACGGACACGTTTGGGAGCCCTTTTTCTCTCCCCTCTATTCCATCAGCGACGATCTGGGCGAGAGCTGGAGCGAGCCGAAGGTACTGATCGATCTGCCCGGACGGATTTTTGACGTAAGATGCCGCGACGGCGAGATCTACGTTTTATTCAACCACGATGAAATGCCCATGCGCGGGCACGATGCGCCCTACTACCTCCTGGTAAGCAAGGACAACGGCGAAAGCTGGGAGCAGCGCGCAACCCCCATCTTCGAGCACAATCAGGACGCCTGCTACGGCGCGATGTACTTTTTGGAAAACGGCGATCTGATCGTTTACGCATACGATCTGCACGACGAGCACAATCTGCGCTACACCATCAGCCACGACAACGGCTTTACGTGGGACGATCCCAAACGAAGCTTTATGGCAAAGCGCATCCGCAATCCCCAGATCGCCCGCCTCGGCGGCAAATACCTGATGCACGGGCGAAGCGGCAGCCGCGGCGAAGTCGGCAAAAAGGGCAATTTCGTCATTTACTGCTCCGAGGACGGGATCGAGTGGGACGAGGGCACGTACCTTTACTTGAAGAACCCGAACGAGGGCGCAGGCGCGTATTCCAACAACATTCTCGTGCACGACAAGGACGGAAACGAGCGTCTTCTCATTCAAGTATCCCGCGCCTACGAGTTCCACAAGACCAACGTTTTGCACTATTTTATTGATCCGAAATAATTTTTAAAAACATTTTCAAAAAAATAAAACCTACACTCGAGCTTTTTCCCCTTTATGTATGAAGGCAGAAAAAAGCCCCATCCGAAGATGGAGCGATTTTCTAAAAATTCTTTTTTCCGTTGTGGATCATCATGATCTCGGGGCGGGCATCGATCTCCGGCTTCTGAACCGTGTTTTCCCATTCTGCGGGAGCGACCTCCTCAAAGGAAAGGCTGATGGCCTCGAGCGGACAGCCCCATTCCTCAAGAAACACGTCGCGGACACGTTCGGCAACTCTCTGCTTGACGGCTTCATCCTTGGGATAAGCCTTGATTCTGATGTATGGCATAGCGGCCTCCTTCGTTTTTTACCATTTTAACACAAAGAGAAAAAAAGAAAAGCCTTTTTGAAAAAATTCCCCCATGGGAAGAAAAATGAGGTAATCATTATGATACGTGCAACTTTCTCCAAGCGCAGAATCCTTTCCGTCCTGCTTGCCCTTCTGCTGGCCGTTTCCCTACTCTCCACGGTAAGCTACGCCGCAGAGGAGGAAAGCATTATCATCAAGGTGGATGAGATCGAAGAAACGGAGGGCGGCGCTACCGTCACCTTGAAGATCCAAAATAACACGGGAAGCAGAGTCAGCTTCGGCTGGGTCAACAGCTGTGACGTGCTGATCACCACCGACGACGGCGATTATTCCTGCAGGCCGCCCCACGAGAGCATCAAGATCGGCAAGAGCACTGTTGAAATGCAGCTGGAAGATATTGAAGGCAAGATCGAGCGTATTGAGCTGACAGAGCTGTGCCTGCTCAGCGACGACGGCCTTCCCAGCGAAGAGATGCACGACGTAGTGATCTACGACAAGGCCGAGGGAATCAAATCCTTTGAGGGCGAATTTGCCTATTTTTCCTCTCCTCAAAATATTATCATGACTATCATCAGCATCGTTCCCTTCCTCATGGTGGGCATTTTCGTTGTTGTGGGAATCATCGTATTTCTGAACGTTCGCAAAAACCGCAGGGCTGACGAGGAGATGGCCATGGGCCTTGACTTTGGCGCAGGATCGCAGGACATGGGTGCAGAGATGCACCGTCAGGCACACGAGACGGCGATGCGCGACCATGCCAATTTTGTCAACCAGCAGAACCTGCACAACCACATCCAGATCCACAACGATTTTACCCAGCAGAGCATGAACACCACGGACATGGGCGGATTTAATCCTCCTCCCACTCCCCCCGCAGGAATGTAAAGGAGAAAGAAATATGAGTCAGTGTATTTATTGCAAGCAAGAGCTCCCCGAAGGCAGTGCCTTCTGCCCTTCCTGCGGCAAAAAGCAGGTCATTGCATATAAGCAGACCTTTCAGCGCGACGGCATGAGCGAAAAGGAATTTATCGAGAAGATCAATTTATGGTTCCAGAGCTACCCCCAGGTAGCAAACGTTAAAGCCAGCTTTGAATTAAAGCTTCGCTTCGGCCTTTTGGTGAACAAATACAAGCTGAATTCCGTCACCATCGAATACGAACAATTTTCCGGTCAAAATGAAAACCAGTATGCCGTGGAAAAGCTGAGCCGCCTGGCGTTGGTCAAGCTTTCTCTGGATCATCTGCTTGCCCGTTGGCAAAAAAGCAACCCCGGCGCGACGGTGGTCAGCAGAAACGGCGGCGTCAACCAGCGCGGTCAGATCGGAAGTCTTCTGCTCTTTGGTATTGGCGCCTTCAACAGAAGTCAGCTTTACTTACTTTATAAGTTCAACCGCAAAAAGGGACCTCTCGTTCCCTGATAACATGAAACAGCCCCCTGCCGAGAATATCGGCAGGGGGCTTGTCGTTTATCATCAAAGAAGCCGTAGGAAAGCTCGGACATGAGCAGGCACATAGGGTAACGCGGAGGCGCTGTCGGCAAAAAGGATCAGGAGCAAAAAGAAGAGGCCGATCGCGCCGAGAACGCAAAGCCAAACGATCACAGCGTTCTTGTGACGGATGCGGTTGGGATCGGTCAGACCGGAATCCATTTCTTCATACTGCAAGACATACTCATTTTGCGCGGCTTTCTTGGCAGGCATCTCTTTCCCACAGTAGGGGCACACACGAATAAGCGGAGATAAGGACTTACCGCAATGGGGGCATTTGATCAATTGAGTCTCCTAAAAATAAAAACAGCAGGGTGAGTCGAATGTCAGGAGTTATTATACCCAATTCACTATTGAAAAACAATGAGCGCGCTGCTTAGTTTTCCCCATTTTTTCGACTTTTTTCTCTATTTGTTATTGAGTTCTCAATAAAGGAAAAGAAGCCTTGCGCTGAGCGCACGGCTTCCGTCTTTTTCGTTATAAAACAAGCGTTACGGAATCGGTTTCGGGGTCAAGGGAAAGCTCGCGCCCCGATACCCAGCGCGTTTCCCAACGGTCGGATTCACCGTCACAATGGGGATAGAGATCAACGGTCTGATAGGAGCCGAACTGCAAAAGGAGCCTTCCTTCCTGCCACAAAAGGCGGACGGAACGGTAGCTCTGATCTCTTTCGGGGATCCACACAAGCTCATTCCCGTCAAGATCCTGAAAATTCACCTCTCCGTTGGAGGAGGCAAGGATCACATAGCCGCGGCAGGAGGAGGATCGGAGCGTATCATCTCCTAATTTTAAAGAGAATTCATGGGGCTCAACAATAAGCTTCAGTATCTTCTCATCCCCGAAATCGGTATTATCCTTCGTTTGATAGCCACCGAGTCTTTGAAATTCATATCGGATCTCACGCATTGTTCATTCTCACTTTCACATTTATTTTTGGTCAAAGAGATCGGCAAGTCTTCTTGCGCTTTCGGCAAGCTTGACTACACCATCGAACACCGTACCGGGAGAGTAGGCGGAAAGATACATATCCGCCTCCAGAGTAAAATAGCCATCGTAGCCGATTTCCCGCAGAGCCTTGACGATGGGGGGATAATCGATACTGCGGGAAAAGGGGATCTGATGCTGATCGCGATGACAGTCGTTATCGTGGATATGAAGGGCCTTGAGGCGATGTCCCAAAGCATGGATCATATTGACGGAACCGTCGCCCGAGCCGCGCATTTCCGCATGTCCCAGATCCAGACAGGCAACAAGGAAGGGATCACCGAGGGCATCGATATGGTGCACGAAGTCCTCACCGGTGGCACAGGCGGCAAAGGAGGATTCGTTCTTTTCCTTATTCCAATTCCACATATTCTCTGCAGCGATCTTTACCCCGAGGGCATGAGCTACGGGGAGAAGTTCGGCATACATTTCGGCATTTTCCTCAGCCGTTTTATTGTTATTGGGGTGGATCACGCAGATCTTACCGCCTGCCTCGGCCGTGCATTCCAGTGCATAGGGCAGGCTTTCCCGAATGGCGGGAATACGAACGGGAAAGGGCGCGTGGGACTGATTGCAGTGGATGCCAACGGCTTCGCCGATGCTTTTCAGCTCCCGTGCAAGCTTTAGGTGCTCTCGGGCGCGGGCTCGCAGCGCTTCCCCACCCTCTCCATCGGAGGGACAAAGGGGAAAGAGGGAGAAATCCCAAGCATCAAAGCCTGCCTTCCCGCAGAGCTCTACGGCCCTCGGGAAACCCACGTGATTGGCAATGGATTCGATTTCCGTTGAAATTTTCATATTTTTTTACACCTCTGCAATAACGCGGCAAGGAAGCCCCGTCATACCGCTGAAGCGAACAGGATAGGTATGAGCGATAAAGCGGCCTCCTACGGCAAGAAGCGGCCTGAGACCGCAAAGATTTTCCACCACAAACACACCGCGGTCGGCACAGCGCTGATCCATGGGCGTATGCTCCTTACCGCGGCGAAGCCCCGAGCAATCCACACCGATCATTGAGATCTCGCGATCCAGCAAAGCTTCCACAAGGACGGGAGAAAGCTGTGGATGGGAGGAAAAATAGGCCTTGGAGCCGTAGGGCTCCTCCTCAATAAATCCCGTATAAAAGGCCACGAACTGACCCGCACGGACCTGATCCATAGCAATATCGCCGATCTCTATATCGCGATCGCGAACGACGGAAACGTCAAAAACGATTCCCTCGCGGCAGGTATATTCCAAGGGAAATTCCTTATCCATCACGTCAAAATGGGTGCCGAGATGGCCCAATAGGGCCCGATCGTCCTTTTCCGGTGCAGAACGGCGCATCTCGGGTGTAATGAGCAGGGTAATATCATAGAGCACGGGATCGCCTCCTTTTTCTCATACTAACACAGCAAAAGCATATTTGCAAGAAAAATCGCCCGATGTTCGGGCGATTTTTTGGATTTTCGTTTATTTCGTTATAAGCTCGACGGTATAGCCGCGGGCGGAAAGCAGGTCTGCCATGGCGCCTTCACCTACCACGTGGGCGGCACCGACGCAGATGAAGACCTCGTCGCCGGAGGCCAGTGCATCCTCGGCAAAATCGGCCATGGACAAATTGCGCTTTACAATTATGGCATTGTTGTATTCCTCATAAAGCTCCATCGCCTCGGGCGGTAATTCATCATCCGCGGAGGAAAGATAATCGGCAAAGGCCTTTTCATCTCCTGCAGCCCACAGATCCATCATTTTCTTATACTCTTCGATTGCTTCCTCTTGCTTTTCGTACATCTCAATAGAGGAGCTTAAAAGCATGCACTGCAGCTCATAAGAGAAGCCGGTGAGCAACTGATATTGGAATTGAACGGACTCAACCTCCAAGATCTCTTTATTGGCATTTTTTGCACGCTCAAGCAGGTGCATATCGATCCCAAGATCCTTATCTGCCCCCAATCCCTCCAGGATCGTATCGTAATATGCAACCTCATCAATATACGTTGACCAGAAGTAAGGGATAAACTTTTCGAATGCTTCCAGATAATTATCCGTATCCTTTAGAATCTTAACTGCTTTTTCATAAAGCTCGGCAGGAACGTGATCTTGCACTGTCGTACCGTCCTTGAGAAGCATAAGCTGAGCGGCCTCCTGCGAGGCTTTCGCGTCCTCTTGAAATGCGATGATATCAGCCTCTACCGCCAGACTATCCGCAGCGTCAAAGGCATTCAGCACGTAATCCGGCAAGGGATAATAATCCTCTCTCCCCAGGTGGATAGAGCCGAATAACCACGCCACGTTGCCGTCCTTATCGGTAACGCGATACAGCAGCGGAGCATATTCTCGTGGCTCAGAGGCGTCTTCCGTCGTAACCGTAACGATGGCAGAAGCCGTCGTCCCGACCTCGTTCGTTTCGGGCAAGGGTGCATCTTGACAAGAAATCAGAGTAAAGCAAAGAACAACAATAAGTAGCCAACTGAATATCCGCTTTATTTTCATAGAATCGCCTCCTTTTCTTGTATTATAACAAAAAGAAGCTGAGCTTGCAAGAAAAACCGTCTTAAGATCGTGCGTTTTATATAAAAGGGTATTTGACAAGGCGGCGAAGATAGGATAAAATAAAAGAAAGAGAGTTTGAGAGGTACATAAAATGGATGCACGGGCATTAAACGAGGCCATTGGACAAGGGATCCGCAAGGTATACTATCCCGATCGCATCGAGCTATACCTTCCCTTCTTCATTGGGAACGAAAAAAGCGAGGAGTTTTGTCTTGCTTTTGATCGGGACGGCGTGCTCAGCGACGGTGGCAGAACGCTGGAAGAATTGAAAAAGCGAGTAGGCGATCTTACCCCTTACCGCGAGACCATTCGGAACATTCTGGATCATTTCGGTACGGTGGCGCTGGAGGGCGGCCAAAAGCTGGTGGTTCGCAGCTTTCAGACCTGTTCTTTCGGCGATAAGGAATACCTTGACTATGCGGGAGGCCTGAGCCGAATGATCCGCGTGATCGCCCTGATCTGTGCGGCAGATCGCATTAAAGTGGATGAAGATGGGGTGGTGAGCTTATGCTGAAGGAGATCCGAGAGCAATTAGATACCATGTTTTGTGCCTACGAGGACAGAGGCGCGCTTGACGTTTGGACGCATATGACCATAGAGGGCGATCCTATCAATTTCCGTTTTTATCAAGAGGACAACAAATACGCCCGCCTTGTGACCCCACCCTGCTTTTCGGAATGGATGGCCTACAGCACCGGCTGTTGGTCAAGGGCGGCATCCACCATTGAAGCCCTGGCCGAGCCTTACGGCGTTTCATGGGACAATGAGAACGGGGCGCTGTATATCCGCTTTCGACGCAACGAGATGAGCGTTGCCGAAGCGATCATGCGTCTGCAACAGGCCGTTTCCCTTGTGTGCGAATTGGGGCCTTTTTAAAAAGCGATCTATAGAAAAACCGATCTGCCGGGATTTCGGCAGATCGGTTTTTGTTGCAAAAGTTCTTTGATAGCGGCCTGTGGTCAGTACGCAAAAGAGGGAAATTAAAAGTCGAGTTACCGTGGCGAGGTCGCAACTTAATCGTCCTCTATTTGCCTCCACGTTCTCCTCGACTAAACTTATTATATTCTACATATAAAAATTTTTCAATAGAAATCCCTCTGCCGATTTATCAGCAGAGGGATAGTTTTACTTTATAAATCTAATTACTTAGATTCTTTGATAGCAGCCTGAGCGGCGGCGAGGCGTGCGATCGGCACGCGGTAGGGAGAGCAGGAAACGTAGTCCAGACCGATCTTGTGGCAGAACTCGATGGAGGAGGGATCGCCACCGTGCTCACCGCAGATACCGCAGTGGAGGGTGGGACGAGCCTTCTTACCCATGGTAACGGCCATATCCATCAGCTTACCAACGCCGGTGGTATCCAAACGAGCAAAGGGATCGGACTCGTAGATCTTGTTGGCGTAGTAGGAGGGCAGGAACTTGCCTGCGTCGTCACGGGAGAAGCCGAAGGTCATCTGGGTCAGGTCATTGGTACCGAAGCAGAAGAATTCAGCCTCTTCAGCGATCTGATCAGCGGTGAGG
>JAFQMA010000022.1 GCA_017414535.1 Clostridia bacterium
AGAAGTTATCGCCGCCGCAAAGACAGCCAGCGCCCACAGCTTCATCAAGCGTCTGGCAGACGGCTATAACACCGTCATCGAGGGCGATGGCGCAAACCTGTCCCAGGGCCAGCGCCAGCTCCTGAACATCGCCCGCGCCGCTGTGGCCGATCCCCCCGTTCTCATTCTGGATGAGGCCACCAGCTCCATCGATACCCGTACCGAGGCTCTGATCGAAAAGGGCATGGATCAGCTCATGGAGGGCAGAACGGTGTTCGTTATTGCCCACCGCCTTTCCACCGTCCGCAATTCCAATGCCATCATGGTGCTGGAAAACGGCGAGATCATCGAGCGCGGCGACCACGAGGATCTCATCGCCCAGCGCGGCAAATACTATCAGCTCTATACGGGCGCCTTTGAATTATCCTAAAAACCAAAAAAGCAGACCGATCTTCGGTCTGCTTTTTGCATATCGGGGCAGGGGAGGGCATATCCTTACCTTGAGGTGATTATTTTGAAGGAACGGGCATCCATTTGGGGCTGGATCGGCTTTACCGCCGTGTCGGTGCTTGGTACTTTGCTCCATTTTCTTTACGATCTTTGGCCAAACGGCTTTACCGCCGCCATTTCTGCGGTGAACGAATCCACCTTTGAGCATTTAAAGCTTGCCTTTTTCCCCATGGTGCTTTTCGCCGCGGTGCAGTATTTTCTCTTCGGAAAGAATCGGCAGGATTTCTGGTGCGTCAAGCTCTATGGCATCGGCCTTGTGATCCTTCTTATTCCCACCCTGTTTTATACGCTTTCGGGAGTGTTCGGAAAACTCCCCGCCGCCGTGGACGTGGCGATCTTCTACCTTTCCGTAGGACTTGCCTTTTTCTTTGAAACAAGGCGTTTTTCAGCCCCGCCCCGCCCCTGCCGTTCCGCCTTGGCGCTTTCCATTCTTGCATTGATGACCTTTCTTTTCGCTCTGTTTACCTTTTATCCGCCGCAGATCGGGCTGTTTTTCGACCCCGTCTCGGGCGGCTTTGGCAGATAAGAAAACCCCTTGCCCTGCAAAGCAGAGCAAGGGGAATTTTTTTATTTTACGCTGAAGGCATAGGTGGTAAAGCTTTCAAAGACCTCGCCCTTTTTCAAAACGGTGGTGGGCCATTCGGGGTGGTTGGGACTGTCGGGATAGTGCTGGGTCTCAAGACAGAGACCGCCGCGCTTGCCGTAGCGTACGGCCGCCTTTCCCTTGCGGTCGGTCAGGAAATTGCCCGAGTAAAGCTGAATGCCCGGCTGATCGGTGGTGCAGGTCATGACGATGCCCGATTCCTCACTGTAAAGCACCGCGGCAGGGGAGGAGGAAAGGACGAAATTGGAATCGTAGCCGCCGCTGTTCTTCACGCAAGGCTCCTCGCTCTCCACGCCGTCTCCCACGCGGGTGGGTCCGGTAAAGTCCATGGGCGTACCTGCAACGGGAAGGATGCGTCCCGTGGGAAGCACCGTCTCGTCACCCTCGTGGAAGGTGTCTGCGCCGAGGGTAAGAATATGGTCGTTGATGGTCTCGGAGCCGTCTAAATTAAAATAGGCGTGGTTGGTCAGGTTGACGATCGTGTCTCCCTCGGCCTCGGCGCGGTAGCGCAGGGTCAAGGCGCCGTCTTTGAGGGTGAATTTCACCTGTACCGTCAGAGCAGCGGGATAGCCCTCGTCCCCGTCGGGGGAGTGCAGGGTAAAGAGAACGCCGTCCTCCAGGATCTCGGCCTGCCAGACTCTGGTGTCAAAACCGCCGTCACCGCCGTGCAGATGGTGCGGGCCGTTGTTCTGTGCCAAGGTGTAGGTCTTGCCGTTCAGGGCAAATGTTCCGTGAGCGATGCGGTTGGCAAAGCGTCCCACCGTGCCGCCCAGATGACCGTCGTTTTCCTCGTATTCCGCTACTCTGTCGTAGCCCAGCACCACGTCCCGCAGATTTCCTTCCCGATCGGGCACCGAAAGTCTCCGCAGGGTCGCGCCGTAGCTGAGGATCTCCGCCTCCATACCTCCGTCCTTCAGGACGTAGGAGAAGACCTCCTCACCCTTTTTTGTTTTTCCGTAGTATCTCCGCTCGATCATTGCTTCCTCCTTATTCCGTTACAGTCTCGTAGGGCCAATCCAAGATCCCGCCGAATTCCAATACGTTTTCATAGCCTAATTCCGCCAGCGTCTGCGCGGCGGCCTTGCTTCTCCTGCCACTGCGGCAATAGACCAATATGGTGGCCGATTTATCCGTCAGGATCTTCTCTGCCTTTTCTTTGATGGCAAAATCCTCGATGAGAATGGCGCGGGGAATATGTCCCTCACGAAATTCGCTCGTGGTTCTTACGTCCAGAACGATGGCCTCGGGGTTTTCGTCCATGATGCGCTTAGCCTCCTCGGGGCTGATCTGCTGATAGGTGGGCATGGCTTCCTCCGTTTTTGTTTCTTCTTGGGAGATCTTCGTGTGCGGCGGCTCCGTACCGGCAGGGGGTGCCTCCTTGCCGCAGGCGCAAAGCAACAAGGTACAAAGGGTCAG
Source organism: Clostridia bacterium (assembly GCA_017414535.1). Taxonomy (GTDB): domain Bacteria; phylum Bacillota; class Clostridia; order Oscillospirales; family SIG627; genus RGIG5579. The sequence goes on from JAFQMA010000022.1 coordinate 2,510, forward strand.
AGACAACAGCAATATAAACGTTCTTTTCATGCGATACCTCCCTTTTCGTTTTTTCTATTGTAGCAAGAAAAGCCCGTCTTGGCAAGCAAAATCTTTCCGAAAGAGAAGGGGAGAGGGGCGGGAAAATTTGCGGATTTTTCTTGCAATCTTGCCTAAAAAGGACTATAATGATTTTGTATGCACGAAACATGACTGTAAGAGGAACGAATATGGAAAAAGAAAACATTCGCAATATAGCCATCATCGCCCACGTTGACCACGGCAAGACCACCCTGGTCGATGCCCTGCTCCATCAAACGGGCACCTTCCGCAGCAACGAGCAGGTGGAGGAGCGCGTGATGGACTCCAACGATCTGGAAAAGGAAAGAGGCATTACCATTCTTGCCAAAAACACCTCGCTGGTCTATAAGGGTGTGAAGGTCAATATCGTTGACACCCCCGGCCATGCCGACTTCGGTGGTGAGGTGGAGCGCAGCCTTTCCATGGTGGATGGCATCATTCTTCTGGTGGATGCTTACGAGGGCTGTATGCCCCAGACCCGTACTGTGCTGAAAAAGGCGCTGGCGCTGGGTCTTGCCCCCGTGATCGTGGTCAATAAGATCGACCGCCCCATGGCCCGTCCCAAGGAGGTCACCGACGAAATGTACGACCTGCTCATCGATCTGGGTGCCACCGAGGAGCAGCTGGATCTCCCCGTGATCTACGCCTCCGGCCGTGACGGCTGGGCCACCACCGATTATAACGTAAAGACCGAGGATCTGACCTGCCTTTTCGAGGTCATCGTCAACAACATTCCCGCACCCGACGTGGATCGCGACGGCCCCTTCCAGATGATGGTATCCAACATCGACTTTAACGAATATACGGGACGTATGGCCGTGGGTAAGATCCTGCGCGGCTCCATCCATGAAAAGAGCCCCGTTTCCATCGTCCGCCGCGACGGCAAGGTGGAAAAGAGCAAGATCGTGGGCATCTATACCTTCGATAAGCTGAAAAAAAGCGCTACCACCTTTGCGGAGGCAGGCGACATCGTGTGTCTGACGGGCATGGCCGATATTGAGATCGGTGATACGGTGTGCGACGTGGAGACCCCCGAGGGACTGCCCTTCGTAGAGATCGAGGATCCCGTGCTTTCCATGTTCTTCTCCGTGTCCACCTCTCCCTTTGCAGGGCAGGACGGCACCTACGTTACCTCCCGCCACATCCGCGAAAGACTCTATCGCGAGCTGGAATCCAATATCTCTCTGCGTGTGGAGGATACGGATACCACCGATACCCTGAAGGTCTCGGGCAGAGGTGAGCTGCACCTGTCCGTGCTCATTGAAAATATGCGCCGCCAGGGCTATGAATTTCAGGTCTCCCGCCCCACCGTCATTACCAAGGAGATCAATGGGGAGCTGTGTGAGCCCTACGAGCATTTGTATATCGACTGTCCCGATGAATTCTCCGGCACCGTCATCGATCTTGTGAGCCGCAGAAAGGGCGAGCTTTTGCAAATGGCTCCCACCGCCTCCGGCTACTCCCGTCTGGAGTTTTCCATCACCAGCCGCGGTATGATCGGTTGCCGTGCGGAGCTTCTTACCGCCGCCAAGGGCAACGCCGTGGTCAATACGGAGTTTGACGGCTATTATCCCATGAAGGCGGGTCTTGCCGCCCGTTCCCGCGGCTCCCTCATTGCTTGGGAGGACGGTGTTTCCACCTCCTACGGTATGTATAACGCCCAGGATCGCGGCACTATGTTCATCGGTGTGCAGACTCCCGTTTACGAGGGGATGATCGTAGGTGAATCCAACGATTCCAAGGATCTCACCGTCAACGTCTGCAAGAAAAAGCATCTCACCGCTATCCGCTCCACCGGTGCGGACGAGGCCCTCCGCATCACTCCTCCCCGCCAGATGAGTCTGGAAAAATGCATGGAATTTATTGCCGACGATGAGCTTCTGGAGGTCACTCCCAAGAATCTCCGCCTGCGCAAGAAGGTATTGAATACGGAAATGCGCGCCAAGATCCGTGCCAAGGAAAAGCTGAACTGACCATGATCTGGAGTAAACTATGAATATACTGCATCTGAAATATGCTGTTGAGGTAGAGCGGACCCGCTCCATTACGGGAGCCGCCGCCAATCTCTTTATGAGCCAGCCCAACCTCAGCCGCGCCATCAAGGAGCTGGAGGAAAGCCTCGGCATTACCATTTTTAAGCGTACCTCTAAGGGTATCGTTCCAACCACCCAGGGCGAGGAATTTCTCTTCCGTGCCAAGAAAATCCTCAGCCAGCTGGATGAATTGGAGGAGGATTACAGCCGTGATCCCATGGAGCGTCAGGAATTCAACGTCTCCACTCCCCGTGCCTGCTACATCACCCGCGCCTTTACAAGCCTTGTCAATTCCTTGGATAACGCCAAGGAAATGGATATCAACTATAAAGAGACCAATTCCCAGCGCGCCATTACCAACATCCTGCAAAATAACTACAACCTCGGCATCATCCGCTATCAGACTGCCTTTGAATCCTACTTTTTGAAAATGATGGAGGAGAAGGACCTGAAGCACGAGGAGATCTGGGAATTCCGTTACGTGGCTCTCATGGATCGAAACCACCCCTTGGCCAATAAGGAAACGCTCACCAAGGAGGATTTTAAGGACTGTATCGAGATCGTCCACGGCGACCCATACGTGCCCTCCCTGCAGATCGCCTACGTGCGCAAGGCGGAGTTTTCCGACCTGACCGATAAAAAGATCTACATCTACGAGCGCGGCACCCAGTACGACCTGCTCAACGACGTGCCCAATACCTTCATGTGGGTCTCCCCCCTGCCCGAGGAGGTGCTCCAGCGTCATAACGTGGTGCAAAAGCGCATCCCCGGTCTCAGCCACAAGTACAAGGACGTGCTGATCTATCGCAGCGGTTATCACCTTTCCTCCATCGACCATCGCTTTATTGAGGAGCTGAACCGCGCCAAGAATGAGATCGAGCACAGCGATAACTGATCCCCCATACAAAAAAAGGAAGCGACGAATTTCGTCGCTTCCTTTTCTTCTGCCCGCGGTCTTTCCCATCGGAAGTGCAAATTCGTGAACGTAACGACGCTTAGACGTTTTATGCAGGAAAAAATGAAAAATTTGGAAAAATGCGGAGAATTTGACAAAAAATGTAACCGTTTCCCCCTCTTTTTCCGTTGTAATAGTAAAGGGATAAAGTTCCCTTTTAAATAAAAAACGGAGGAGGAAAAAAATGAAACGATTACCGCATCGCCACGTCCTTTTGCCCATCGTCATGAGAAAACGAAAACGTTGAGCCTTTTCTTTGCAGGATCAACCGCAACTGTTTTTTTTGACGTGTAAAAAAAGGAGAAAAAATGAAATTAAGATATAAGATCACCGGATTGGTTTTAAGTATAGCTATGCTATTATCCGTATTTACTCCCTTGACCGTTTCCGCCGAAGAGCCGGAGAAAGCTCCCGTAACGGAGGAAGAGCCGCGAGAGCTGACCTTGGAGGATCTTTTGGCCGGTGCCGCCACCGTGGAGGAGGTGTACGGTGAGCTGGAACGGGAGACTGTGCCCGAGATCGTGGGCTATGAAGCGGCAAAGAAGGCCATGCACGTTCGCCGTCTGTATGCAGACGAGGGAGAAAATCTGAATAAGGTGGTATTCTTGAATGCGGATCTGACGAAAACGGTCTATCTTTTCGACCATCCCGTAAAATTTGTGGATGAAAAGGGCATGATCCAAGATATCACCTTGAAGATCAAAGAGGATCTGAGCAGTAATACCCTTATGACGGCAAAGGCTTCTGCCGTGACGAGCTTTTCCAAGAACTCCGTTGACGGTATCAGCCTGCGGGAGAGCGGTGTTTCCCTTTCCTTGGTGCCTATTCTACCGGAGAAGAGCGCTTCGAGCATGAGCAGAAGCAATACCCGTGCCCGCCTTGTGGATCAAAAGAAGGTGGTGTACTCATACGACACCAAAACGGAATTGGAATATGCCTTGACCTATACGGGCTTTAAGGAAGAGATCGTGGTGAAGGAATATACCGGACAGACCAGATACGACTTTACCCTTCACACCAACGGCTTAAAGGTGGTGGAGAAAAACGGCTCCTTCTCTTTGGCAGACAGCGCGGGTAAGATTCGTGCACTGCTTGGCGATATCATCATCTTTACCGCAGATGAAAAGAATAATACCATGGGAGAAATGACGGCCACGCCCGTGGTAGAGAATCAGGAGTATTTGATCTCTATTTTTGTGGACGCGGCATTTCTTTCCGATCCTAAAACGGCTTATCCCATTCGTATTGACCCCACCGTTGAGATATGTTATAATAATAACGGAGCGGGTGCCATTCAGGATATTACGCTGAACAGCCTGCAGGGCTCGGACGGCTCCAGCGGTTCGCTGTTTGTGGGTAAAAGAGATACCTACGGCATTTCCCGCTTTTTGATGAAATTCCCCGGCCTGAATTTCAGTAGCTTGGGAGATAACGTGACCATTACCCAGGCGACCGTATATATCCGCGATCTTTTGCCGGATAACAACGCCATGCCCTTGAATTGCCACGTTTTCACGGGATACGTCTGGTATGAAAATACGGCAAGCTGGAGCAACGTAAGCCCCAACAGCTATCTTGCCTCTCCGGTCTCCTCCCATACCATTTCCTCTTATATGGGTCAGCAGCAAGCCGAATGGTATTATTTCGGTTTTGATATCACGTCGGTGGTGGCGGGCTGGAAGAGCGGCGCCTACGTGCAGGAAAAGGGCTTGATCTTTAAGGCGGCCGATTCCGTGGAAAACGGCTCCACCCTCGTACACAAGACCTTCGGCTCCTACAATCGCTCCTCCTACAAGCCCTCTTTGACGGTAACGTATTCCTCGGGAAGTAACTTGATCAGCGACGGAACCTATTACTTGAATAACACCTATAGCGGAAAATATCTGCGCTACGCCCCCGGCTTGGGACTGAGCGGCCAATCAGGCTTGATTGCCGATCTGGGTGATACGATCCGCTGGGAAATGATCGCGGTAGAAGAAGGAAACAAATATGCGATCCGTTCCAAGTCGGATCCTACCAAATACCTTTGTGTTCCCGAAACTACGTCAAGCAGCTCGGTGAACGTGCTTACCGTTTCGAATTATACCCTTCCTTCCCGTTGCCTTTGGTACGCTACCGGCTCAGGAGTGGGTGGCGTTCTGCTGAGAAGTGTGTACAATTCCCGATACCTTTCCCATAACGGAAGTGCCTTATCCACGTCAGCCTCTGCAGGCGCAAGCGGCACAGATCTGATCCGCCAGACCTCTTGGCGTGTGGCAAGCACCTCCTATTACGGAAATACTTCGGCTAACACAAAGAGGGAATTGGTAGCGCCATTTTATGCTAGTGATTTAGTTGTTGACGTTTGCGAAATAAAAACTTTAGATATTAATAAAATATACACAAATATTCTTTGGGCAGAACCCATTGACTATATAATCAGCGTTGATAATTCTAATTTGGCACAACCTACGAGCAATAACTCAATAGTAGGTAAAAACAGAGGAAGCGGCTATATAACGTTGGAACACAAAGTTACTGGGTTGATTTCTAATGCAAATAACACGATTAATGTTTCAAGCAGTTTTGAAAATACAATGCAGAAGTTTTCAGAGTTATATGGTCTTGCATTTTCCTATGCTGATTCAACACGAGAAGCTGCTCTTTTAGCTTTGCAGTTTGTTAGAAGAATACGATATGGTAATGGAAATTGGCCAACAGTTGCCGGATCAATCGATTGGGCGTTTGTAGATTATGTGGAAAATTCCAACGAGGCGTTATACCAGTATTTCACAATAGGAGACGCTTCTGGCGAAGAATACTATTATGAGGATCCGTCGGAAAAGGGAGAGGTGGATTTTGCTCACCTGTGCGCAACACTGAATGGCTTAATTTACGATTCTACGGGTTTTTTGGCGTTTTTTGCTGGGGAAGAAAATGTCGACAATCTTTGTGGTTGGGCAGGAGATTTGCAAACACTTTGCAAAGAAGTACTTGATGCGACCGATAGTTCGAATGATTATAACACGATTTATAATAGCATGTATCAAATAATGGGTGATCCAAATTACAGTTTTTCTGTAGCGGATCTCCTTGCAGATACAGATGCGCAAAATATTTATGAAATGCTGAACAGCAATGTATCGAATCTGATCAATTCAGTAAACTCATACTATGCATATAATAGCGATAACAGATATTCTCTTTTTACTGATGGACGAAATTGGAATGAGATTTATGCATGTGTGCGCAAATATACGACAGATACATTTTTGTTATTTATAGACTGGCCTTTGCTGTCGGGATATAACGTAACAGCAACTCAATCCGATGCAATGGCTGAAGCCTTTACCGATTACATTTGGGAGGAGATCCAAAATGAGCAATAAGAAAAAATGCCTTATCGCTTTTTCGGCTTTTTTCGTGTTGCTTGTGGTCGTTTTTTTCGTTTTATGGATAGAGTACGGAACCCTTAAGAGAGAATACTTACCGGATATCGCAATTCCTTTGGAAGAGGGAGAACTGGTGGTTCGAGAATGGGGTTTTTTAGTCGGTGGCGGTGCGGAGTTTTATTATCGAAAAGAGGGAAAGAAAAAATTGCAACTACTCGGCCAGGGGAGCACCTGTGACCTCTATCATCCCTTTGAAGAAGGAAGCTATACCGTTATGCAACAGGGAAATGAAATTTTTGTGCGGTATTGTTATCGCCCTAAAGACCCTGAGATTTGGCACGAGCTTGTTTTGTATCTTGACGGAAGAAAAAAATCCTTCAAGCAAGTTGTTGTCTCAAGTGAATAATACAATTTCTTAATGAGTTTACAAAATAACCTTGCCGAAATGGGAGATTATGGGGAGTAATTTGAATGCAGAATAGAAAAAATCATGTAAAGCAGTTGCCATATTGGAGTTGCTTGCCGGGGTCTTTTTTCTAATTATGATTTGCATCGGGTCAGTATATGACGATGGAGCGATTCCAAAAGAACCGCTTGAGGGGATGTTCAAAAATGGTTTTCTTCGTTTTGGGTATTGGAGTTCTGTCATATTTATGGTCAACGGTGTGCTCGGTTTTAGCTTGGTTCGATTCGGGGAAAGGGAATTCCAAGGACTTTTGTATAAAAAAGTGAAACGTATCAGTCCGTATGTGGCGGCGTTGCTTCTTTGCTCGCCCATTTTTTTGCTTGCCATCCTTCCTATTTTTGGAGATGATGTCATGTGGCTATCGATCCTTGTGATTTGGTTTGTTTTGGCGCTTGTTTCCTTGTTTCTTTTCCTCTTTCTTTGCATCGGCACCATGATAGAGCGAAAGCGGGCGAAGTCAAGCTCCACCGAGCCCACCCCCTAAACTGCAAAAAAAGGAAGCGACGAGTTTCGTCGCTTCCTTTTCTTCTTCCCTCGTGATAAAATGTTAAAACCTGCAGAAATTGTTAGTTTGTTCAAAAGTTGACAGTGTGGTAAGGTTATGGTAAAATAGTGATACCATCCATGCGCAACCACGTTCCCAAAGGAGGTAGGAAAATGAAACAAAAACTAAAAGCAATATTGTTGTACGCCGGCATTCCCATTCTCGTGATTGCTTTGTGTGCGATTTCTTACTTTGTGGTAGATAATTTTGCGTATGCGAATTTTGCGGACTTTCCTTGGATCGTTAGTTTTTTGCTCTTCCTTTCGGCTTTTTTGTACTTTTATTTACACAGCACTTTTTCCGCGGTTTTTTCCGCGCTGTATTTTGCGGCGATACTAAAGAAAGAGTTTTTTGAAAAAGAGCCTCTTCAGCGTAGGAAAACGTTGGCAATTTCCGTTTCCGTCGTGCTTTTGATGAATCTGTTGTATTCCATTTTTCTCGGTATAGGTAGCCATAGTGCGTCAAGGGGAGTGCTTACATTTTTTGCGAGTGTTTTGCTAAGCTGTGGGATCTGTTTTTTGATCTTGTTTTACCGATACCGTGTATGGCGATGGGAAAGAGGAACGGAGGAGCCGTCGAACCTTAGATGGGAAAGAAAAATGGCGGAGCTGTCGAGCTTCCAATGGCTTCCGATTTTGAGAGGCGTTCTTTTTGTGTTGTGTAGCTTGTTGTCTTTGGTGATGGGTAACGTTTTTTCTATGAGTTTCCGATATTTTTTAATCATATATGCGATGATCATCGGGGCAACACTCAAAAGAGAGAAAAAGGCGGTCTCCGTCTTACTGTTCTGGACTGTGTTCACGGGAGCGGTGTTGTTCCTTTCTATGGCGTTGACTTATTCCTTGTTGGAAAGCTTCGGGCCGCCTATCATCGACTATATTATTGAGGCTGTTTTCTCTTTTGTTTGGTGTCCCTTGGGGTATCTTTGTGCCGCCCATAAGTCAAAGAAAAAGAAAAAAGCCATTCCTACCAAACCTACCCCCTAAACTGCAAAAAAAGGAAGCGACGTATTTCGTCGCTTCCTTTTCTCTTTTTAAACCTCTACGCCGTTGAGCTTTAAGAGCTCTCTTGCACTGACTACGGAGTCGATGCCTTCCTTGTTCTTGATGGGGGCAAATTCCTTTTCGCGTACTACCTCGAAGGGAACGCAGGTCAGCATGTCCCGCACCGTATCGGTGGCAAGGTACTCGAATTTATAGCCGTTTTCCGTTTCGGGCTTGACGGTGTTGCCGTTTTCGTCCACGTGGGCGATCTTCTTTTTCACAATGTGCAGGGGCATTTTACCGTCCAGGATCTCGTAAAGACGCTTCACGCTGAACAGGTAATTGAGGATCACGCCGAAGCGGTATTTCAATTTGCCCGTTTCGTCCAGCTCGGCCGCCTGCGCGTCACCCATTTCGTAGTATTCCACGATGGTGGGGAGATTATCCTTCAGGCAGAGGGCGCCTACCTTTTCGCCGGGGGCATTCTTGCATACCACCTTGGCACCGCAGTTCACGCCCGAGATCAGAGTAGCGCCGATGAAGGCGGGGTCACAAATGCGCTGAAGCACGTTGTCCATGGAAAAGATGTTGATCCATTCCACACCCATTTCGCACAGCTCCTTGTCCAGTCCGGACTTGACCAGAGACTTGAACCAGCCGCCGTTTCCGTTGGGGGAGAGAGCCAGATTTGCCTTGTCCTCCAAAAGCACCTTGCCTTCAAAATCACAGCACAGTGCCATTTCCTGACGGAAGAAGCGCACCTTCTCTTCAGGAAAGCCGAAGAAATTCTTTTCCTTGAGGAAGCGGCGGGTCTCCTCGTCGTTGCGGTCGGAGGTCATGATGTATAAGGGAAAATAACAGCCCGCCTTGCGGCAAACGTCCAGCATGTTATTGATCTGTGCCTCAAAAATATAAAAATCGCGGGTCACACCCAGATTATAAGTACCCTTGGGGCCGTCAAAGCCCAGTCTGGTGCCCATGCCGCCGCCCAGAAGGAGCGCGGCTACCTTACCCTCGCGAATGGCCTTGAGACCGACTTGTTCGAATTCCTCTCTTCTGCGCTCGATCTCGTCGATCTCCAGTGCACCCAGAGGCGTGATGGCACCGTTGTCCTTTTCGGCCTGTGCGGTCTTTAGCTTCCACTCGTCCAAAAGGGAAAAATCTACGTTATTGATCTGCTCGATCAAGCCTTCCTTTTCTGCCGCACTCAGCTCATCGGCAAAGCGAAGCAGATGCTCCTGGCCGTATTCGGCCAAACGGTCAATGTTTTTCACAGGGAAACCTCTTTTCTGCAATTTGTTTGTTAAATCATACCATAAAGAACACCCTTTGTCAACGAAACCGCCCATCTCTTCCTTTTTTTGACAAAAAATAGGGGCTTGCAATCCATCCCTGTATCTGTTATACTGTACTTATAAAAATAATTTAAGTGAGGCACTTATGAAACAGTACGAGGCGCCCCGTATGGAGCGGCAGGTATTCCAAAACGATTCCGTCCTGCGCAACTCTAATATGCCGATTCTTCCGTTCTCACTTCGTCAAACCGAGCAGGACGAGACCAAGCGCATCTTTACCGAATAGATCCTTTGCAATAAAAAACGCTTTGCTGATGCAAAGCGTTTTTTGTATTCTCTTTCATCGATCCACGGGGGGATGGGTGGTATAGGAGGGAGTGGAGGTAATGGGAGCCAGCGTCACGATGATGGGATCCTCCTCATTCTTCGTGTTGTTGGGGCCGCGGGTCACGGTCACCTTGCTGTGCGGCTCCGTGGCATTGGGCAATATCTCACCCCGTCCGGGACGGAAGATGCCGTCCACCTTGGAAAGCATGTACCAGCCCGCCGCCTTTTCGTAAACCAAAAGGGTACCGTCCTCGCAGGGGCTGATCTTATCAAAGGCACAGGGGATCACGATCCTTCCCTGCAGATCGATGACACCGTAAAGCTCATCCTCGTTCTGCACCACGCTCAGTCCTTCGCGGAAGGGAGTAACGGAAAGGTATTCGGGATTGGTGATCCATGCGTTGTGACAGGTGTAAAAGGCATATTTTTTTCCGTCCGTGATGGTAAAGATTCCGTCGTGGTAAGACACGGCGCGAAAGCCCTCCGGCAGGGTGAAGAGAGTACCGTCCGCAGAGAGGATCGCCTGCTTCTGGCTCAGAAGGGTGCCCTCCTCGGAAAAATTGCCCACGATCACGCGAAGCAGTCCGCCTGAGAAGCCGTAATAGCCCAGATCCTCCTCCGTTCCCGTCTCCTCGGGCAGGATGAGATCGTACTGGGTAAAGGCAGGCTCGCCCATATAGTCGCGAATGGTGATCCTTCCGTCCTTGTCCGCCATGACGGCATAGCCCTCACTGTACGGAAAGGCAAAGGGGTACTGAGGCTCTACGGTAAAGGTCCTGGTGTACCAGCGCTCCTTGTATTTGCCCGTGTAGCCATAAAGTCCCTCCTCCTCCAGCATGGCGGTATCGCCTACGTCGGAGAGGAGCTGTGCCTCCGTAATACCGAAGGCAGTCAGTGCGGTCATACGGTTATGGACAAAATCGGAGGGGATCAGCTTTTTCTCTGCACTGCTCCACTCTAAATAAGTGCCGTCCGTATCGCGGAAAACGGGATTGCCGTCCTTGTCGCGAAAGCGCGTGGCGGTAAATTCCTTGTCGTGGCGGATCTCCTCGTTTGTGGCCGCAAGACGAAGAGAGGTGACCACGCCGTTTTTCGTGTGAAGGAGCAAGCCGTTGGAATAATCGTAGGAGCCCTCCGTTTCGGGTAGGGGCTTCTTTACAAAGGACATGGCGGAGGAATCAAAGGGAAGAAGGGTCAGTCTGTCGGAAAAGCTTGCCACGGCATCCTTTTCATAAAGGCTTGCCAGGAAGGAGGTTGCCCCTGCCGCAACGGGCTCGGGTGCCCGCGTGGTGGTTGAGCTGCTCTTTTCCTCCGTAGCGGTCTCCGTCCGTCTTTCGTGACGGACAAGGCCGGGCAGATCAATGACGCCCGTATCCCATAGGATCAGAACGGCGGCAATGCCCACAGCCACCAGAGCCACGATCAGACGGTTTCCCGCCGCCCACAGCTTCTTTTTTGAGAACCAACGCTTCTTTTCCTTCTTCATAGCTTCCGCCCTTTTTCATACTTTCCTCCAGTATAACACTTCGCCGCAGAAAAGGAAAGTGCTTTTTACGAAAAAAGAGCGGAGATTTTTTCCTTTGCCGAGCCGATCAGATCCAGTATTTTGAAGCGGATGCGATATTCACCCTCGCGTACCGTTACGGTCTTGACATTTTCCTCCGTCATGCCCGCCTCCATCAACGCATCGTCGGGCTCAGCTGCGGTATTCAAGCAAATAGGCGGAAAGAAGATGCACCACCAGTTCTGCCCCTCGCCCTCGCCGATCCTTACTTGCAGAGACAGATATTCGCCCGCAGGCAGGGAAAGGCTCTCGTAGTGCCGTGCGGGGTAGTATTCCTCCGTCAGGCAGACTGTGGCGCGCTCCGTCCGACCCGCTTTTGCGAGGGTCTCGTCTGCGATCCTTTCAAGGGAGGGGATGGCCGCAGTGATCAGCCTTTTTGCTTCCTCCCGATCTGCGGCACCGCTCAGCTTTTGCTCCGAATAGGAAAGGAGCCCGTCCCGCACCTTGAGCTTTATCGCCTGATCCTCGGGTGAATCGGAATTTGCCAGGATATGTATTCGAATCACGGAGGAATAGATGTTATCCGCACCTCTTGCGGGCAGAAAAAGCAAGAGGAAAATAAGTCCCATGCCCCAAAGGATCCAAGCCGTTGTTTTTCGTTTCATAGCACACCTCACAAAAAATAGCCTTGCGGTTTCCCGCAAAGCTATTTTGCCAAGGTTTATTCCGTTTTAATCAAAGAAGGAAGCAAAAGGAGGAAAAATACCCCGCCGCTTTCAACTGATCCGCCGCCCGTCGCGCCGTTTCCTCCTCAAAGAAAAGGCCGAAGACCGCACTGCCGGAGCCCGTCATCATGGCGGCGTCGGCACCTGCACTCAAAAGGGCTTCCTTTAAATGGGCGATCTCGGGACAAAGGGTCATGGCAGGTAGCTCCAGATCGTTTTGCATGGCTCCGAAAAAGCCTTGCCAATCGCCCGACTCCAACATCTTTGCCGCATTTCTTGCGGCCTTTTTGGGAAGAGGAGCGAGGGTATCGTACAGGGCATAGATGCGCGGGGTGGAAAGCCCTGCCTTTCCCTTGGCGATCACCGCAAAGGGACGGTTTTTCGGAAGGGTAAGGGGGGTCATCTCCTCGCCGATGCCCTCGCACAGTGCCGTGCCACCCAAAAGGGCAAAGGGCACGTCCGCACCGAGGGTTGACGCAATGGCAAACAGATCCGTCTCGGAGGGGTACAGCGCGGCCATGGCTCGCAAAACGGCCGCCGCATCGGCACTGCCGCCGCCGAGCCCCGCCTCACCGGGGGTCATAAGCTCCAGTTGGATCCTTACGCCGCCCTCAAGGGCTGCGGCCTCCAGATAGCGCCTTGCCGCCTTATGGCAAAGACAGCGCTCGTCGGTGGGCACGTCGTCGCGACTGCAGGTGATATGGATGCCGTGGGGGATCCTCTCCACCGTCACGGTATCCGCAAGGCTCACCCTCTGCATAATGCTGGAAAGGGTGTGGTAGCCGTCCTCCCGCACGCCGGTGATGCCCAGCGTCAGGTTGATCTTGGCGTATGCCGACAGAGTGATGGCGTTCATTTCTTTTTCTTCTTATCGTCCTTGTGAATGGTAAATTTCTTTTCTTCCTTATTCAGGATGCGGTGGATATTCTCGCGATGCATGGCAATGACGAAAAGTCCCATAAACAGAGAAAACAGAATGTAGGTCAGGGAAGGGGTACGCATGTTAAAGGCGTATACCACCAAGGGGTAGAAGAAGGCCACCGTCAGGCTGGCGGCGGAAATGATCTTAGTGGCAAAAAACATCAGCGCCCAAACCAGAATGAGCACCAAAAATACCAGCGGATCGATCAGCAGAATGGTGATACCGCTGACGATGATGCCCTTGCCTCCGCGGAATCTGTGATAGATGGGGAAGGAATGGCCGATGAGGCAGAAAAAGCCCGCCACGTATTGGCCGGGGCCGCCCAGCACCAGAAATGAGATCACGACGGCACACAGGGATTTTGCCACGTCGCCGGCCAGGGTAAGAAGGCCGGCCTTGGTGCCGAAGGAGCGGAACATATTGGTCATACCCGCGTTGCCGGAGCCGTAATCGCGGATATCGTAGCCGTAGCACTTCTTGGAAATCAGAATGGCGGGGTTGATACTGCCCAGAAGATAAGCCTGCGCCCCTACGAAAACGTAGGCCAGCGCCATGATGGCCAGCGCCCATCTGCCGTCCATGCCCTCCAGAAGGTAGCTTAAATAGCCGAAGTCAACGATGTTCTGGGGAAAAAAGAATCTCATGCGTCTTCCTTTGTCCTTTCTCTGATCACAAACTGGATGGGCGTACCCTTAAAGCCGAAGGTATCCCGCAGGGTGTTCTCAAGGTAGCGTTGATAAGTGAAATGAAACAGCTTTTCGCTGTTGCAGAAAATAACGAATTTCGGGGGCTTTACGCTCACCTGCGTCATGTAGTAGATCTTCAGGCGGCGGCCCTTATCGCTGGGGGGCTGAACGCGGGTGGTCGCCTCGTTGAGCATATCGTTGAGCATACCCGTGGAAATGCGGGTAGAGGCCTGCATATTCACGTAATTGATGTGCTCGAAGATCTTGTCTACTCTCAGTCCCGTTTTGGCGGAAATGAACAGCACCGGTGCATACTGCATAAAGGGAAGAATGTCAAATACCTTTTTGGTGGCGTTCTTTACGGAATCATTGTCCTTGTCGGGCAGATCCCATTTGTTCATGCAGATGATGCAGGCCTTGCCCGCCTCGTGGGCCAGTCCCGCAATGGTGGCGTCTTGACTGGTGATCCCCTCGAAGGCATCCACCATAATGAGGCAAACGTCGCTTCGCTCCACCGCAAGCTTTGCGCGGAGCACGCTGTATTTCTCGATGCGATCGTCGATCTTGGAGGCACGGCGAATCCCTGCCGTATCGATGAAATTGTAAATGCCGTGCTCATTTTCCACACGGGTATCGATGGCATCGCGGGTGGTGCCCGCCACGGGGGATACGATAACGCGGTTTTCGCCCAGAACGGCGTTGATCAGACTGCTCTTGCCGGAGTTTGGCTTACCGATAACGGCCACGTTAATGACGTCCTCCTCTTCCTCCTCGCCGTCGGCGGGGCCTAAGAGACGGAGCACCTCGTCCAGAATATCGCCGCTTCCCGTTCCGTGAATGGAGGAAAGGGCAAAGGGGCCGTATTCGGCACCCAATTCGTAAAATTCGTAAAATTCCGCAGGCAAAGCGCCAATGGAATCCACCTTGTTTACCGCGAGGATCACGGGCTTCTTACTGCGCTTTAAAATGGCGGCGATCTCACGGTCGGCCGCGGTCACGCCGGCACGGATGTCGGTCATGAAGATGATCACGTCCGCCGCCTCCATGGCCAGAGTCGCCTGCTCCTCAATGTGAGAGAGGATGGCGTCCTTACTGCCGGGCTCAATACCGCCCGTATCGATGAGCACCATGCTCCGTCCGCACCATTCTGTCTCGTAATAAATGCGGTCGCGGGTCACACCGGGCACGTCGTCCACAATGGAGATGCGCTCGCCCGAAAGCTTATTGAAAAACGTGCTTTTGCCAACGTTGGGCCGTCCCACGATGGCGATGACGGGTTTTGCCATTAACAGCCTCCTTTCAGGAGCTCCTCCAACGTGTCCAGAAGCGGAATGCCGTTTTCCACGGCGTAAACGGGACAGCCCAAGGCCTCCCGCACCTGCTCTAAGGTCACGTCGTCCAAAAATTTATCTCTTTCGTGCCGCAGTGCCACGGCAGGCAGGATCACAAGCTCAGGTTCTGTCTTTTTTACGGCCTCGATGAGGTCGCCGCCGCAGATCAGCCCCGCCACCGTTACGCTGTCTCCGAAAAATTCGTTCTTCACGGGCAGTACGGTGATCCTTACCTTAGGCAGGATCCTTCCGATCTCCTCGCAAAGCTCCTCCATCAGATCTCTTGCCGCAAAGCCCGTTACCAGCGTGCCGCGCAGGCTCTTATCCTTATAAGGCTCGAATTGCCCCTCGTCGCGCCGCCAGTACAGCTCGTCCAAAAATTCCTCGCGGGTACTGCGGATCAGTCCCACGCCGTTGTCAAGCTGGGGATAGCCGTCGTAGGCCTCCTCCGGCGGAAATTCCTTTTGTGCCATGAGGTAAAATTCGTCTGCCGCGTAGACCATGCGACGGTCAAAGCGAGCCGAGCAGTCCTCGGCAAATTTCTCTACGATGGCAATGACCTCTTCGGCCGATGCTTTTTCGTAGGGCTGCAGGGGATAGAGCCCCGCGCGATGCCGCGTTAGTCCCGCAGGCACTACCGCGATACTCTCCACCATGTCGCCCAGAGAGATCAGCTCCCTTAGGCTGTGGCGCAGGGCAGGGCCGTCGTTGATACCGCAGCAGGAAACGATCTGACAGTTGATGCGGATGCCGCCCTCCGTCAGAATGCGCAGCTGATCCATGATCCGTGCGGCGCGGGGATTGCCCAGCATCTTCACCCGAAGAGCGGGATCGGTGGTGTGAACGGAAACGTTTACGGGACTCATGTGCATGGAAACGATACGCCCCAGCTCCTCGTCGGATACGTTGGTCAGCGTCACGTAATTGCCCATGAGGAAGGACAGACGGGTATCGTCGTCCTTAAAATACACGGTCTCTCGCATGCCGCAAGGGTTCTGATCGATAAAGCAGAAGATGCACTTATTGGAGCAGCGCCTTTTCTTATCCATCAAAAAGGTTTCGAAATCCAGACCGATATCGTCGTAGCGTCCCTTTTTCAGGACCACGTCGAATTCCTCCTCGTCCCGCTTCAGGGTGAGGGTGATGCGCTCCTCCGTTAAAAAGAAACGGTAATCCAGAACGTCCTTGATGGGGTGGGTATCGATGCACAAAAGCACGTCACCCGTTAAAATGCCCGCCTTTTCCGCGGCGGAGCCCTTTTCTACACCGGTGATGGTGACCATACCGTTTCTCCTTTCTTTTGATCCGTAAAATGAAAAAAGATACATCTTCGGCACAACAGAACCTCGCGCCTAAGATATATCTTCTGTGCCGCATATACACATATAGTCTCCGCCGATGGTCTCAGCGGAGACTGATATACGAGCCTTTAAGGATTACTCCTCAACCTGGAAAACGACCTTGCCGTCCTTCTGTCCACACTCGGAGCATACTCTGTTATGGAGATTGTAAGCGCCGCAGTTGGGGCACTTTTCCATCGTGGGGGCTTCCAGCTTCCAAACGCTGGAGCGTCTGGAGTTCTTTCTTGCTTTGGATGTTTTACGCTTCGGTACTGCCATGTTAGCACCTCCCAATTCATTTTATTACACTGCCACAGGCTGTTTAACTTATTTGAAAAAGTCCGCAAGTCCCGCAAGACGCGGATCAATTTCTTTTTGCTCGCAGCTGCATTCGCCCTTGTTCCAATCCTTGCCGCATTTGGGGCAGAGACCCTTGCAGTCCTCCTTGCACAGAAGGCGCATGGGCAGATTGGTATATAGGGTGACCTCAGCCAGCTCGCCGAGATCGATCTTTTGTCCTTGGCAAAGGACGGTCTCTTCCTCGGATTCCACAGCTTCCGTGACTACGGCGAGATCCACCTCTGCACGAAACTGTTGTGTGACCGGAGCAAGGCAACGACCGCAGGGAGCAGAAAGCTCACAGGAGACGGTGCCGAAAAGTCTGAAAAATCCGGAGAGATCTACGACTTGCCCGGAAAAGCGCAGGTGGGTGATCCCGATTCCGTCCGCCTCATCGGGGAAGGGAAGATCCTCTCTGTCAAACGCGATCGAACGAACTTCGCCCGAGCAAAGTTTAGCAATATCAAGGAATTTACTTTCGGTTTCACTCATCATTTTTTACTTTTCCTCAAGGTATCGACAGTATTTTATTATAATTGCAAAAGCACCGTTTGTCAATGGGCTTTTTGCTTTTTTACCAATTATTTTTCGCAAGCTCGGCAAGGAGATTTTCCCGTTTGTTTTCCCACTGTCCGTGTACCACCCTTTGCAGGGCCAGCTGTAAAAGCTCACCGATGCGAGCCCCCCGTACGCCTGCCGCCTCCAGATCCCTGCCGTCAATGGCAAGACCCTTCAGATCGTAGCATTCACCGGAGGTGAGAATGTCGCGAGCCGTGGCCTCCAGTTCCCTCACGTGGGCAAGCCTCTTCTTTACGCTCCAGCGGCTGTGTGCCAGCGTGTCCGCCTCCATGACGCGAATGAGAGTGGGAAAGAGCTTTTCGCCCACCTCTCCCAAAAGGATCTTGATATCCCCGCGGGAGGCAGGGTGAGAATCGTGCAGAGCCACGAGCCTTGTGACCGTATCCACGGTCTTGGTGGGAAATTTCATGCGCTCCATGATCTCCCGAGCCATAACGGAGCTTTTTCTGGGGTGGGCGTAGAAATGACCGCGCCCCGTGGCATCCATGGTGAGACAGCCGGGCTTGGAGATATCGTGGAACAGCAGAGACAGACGAACGATGGGGTCGCTGTCCGCATAGGCCAGCGCGTGCACCGTGTGTTGCCATACGTCGTACTGATGGAAGGGGGAGTGCTGGGAAAAGCCCACCGCGGGCAGGATCTCGGGAATGATGACGCCGATCACGTCGGAAAATTCCGTCAGCACGTAGCGTACGTTTCGCCCGCACAGCATGCGGGTAAACTCCGGCAGGATCCGCTCCGGCGCAATGGCAAGAAGCAGATCCTTGCAGCGGTGCAGTGCCGCCGCCGTCTTTTCTTCTATGTCAAAGCCCAATACGGCGGAAAAGCGCAGTGCGCGCAAAATGCGTACCGCATCCTGATGAAAACGGGTGTCCGCATCGCCGATGGCACGAATCAGCCTTTTTTTTAGGTCGCGCTTGCCGCAGAAAAAGTCCTTCAGGCCTCGTTCGGGATGATATACCATGGCGTTCACGGTAAAATCTCTGCGCTTTAAGTCCTCGAATAAATTGGTGGTAAAGACCACTTTGCCCGGGTGGCGGTGGTCGCTGTAGCCGCCCTCGCGGCGGAAGGTGGTGATGTCCATGGGGACGGCGTTTAAATGGATGCCTACGGTGCCGAAGCGTTCGCCCGAAAGATTTTGACTTAAATCGCCGAATACGCGCTTGATGTCCTCGGGCCTTGCTGCCGTGGTCAGATCCCAATCGTGCGGAGTCCTTCCGAGACACAGATCCCGTACGCCTCCCACCAGCCAGGTCTCGAAGCCCTCTGCCTCCAATCTGGAGATGGCCTCGCCCACTTCAACGGGAATGGAAAGTTTCATGAATATTTTTTCCTTTTTGTTGATTTTTCTGCAAGTTTTCTCTTGACAAAAAAAAACGAATGTGATAAGATACCCGATGTTCGAGAGAACATGCGTTGTTAGCTCAGCTGGATAGAGTGACTGGCTACGAACCAGTAGGTCAGGGGTTCGAGTCCCTTACAACGCGCCAAGAAAGCATCCTTCGGGGTGCTTTCTTTTTCGCCCATCGGAAAAACTGAAGCCAGTATAACACAGTTCTGCGAAAAAGTAAATATCCCCGCGAAAAATATAAAAATTTGCCACCCTGTCTTGCAGGGTGGCTTTTTCTTATGCAGCCTTTTACAAAATATCGATGTATTCTCCGCCGAGCGCCTTGTTCATGCTTCTCACCGCACAGAATTTACCGCACATGGAGCAGGTATCCTCGTGTTCGGGCTTGCGCTCGTCGCGAATGCGCTTTGCCGTTTCCGGATCCAGTGCACAGGCCCACTGTGCCTCCCAATCCAGCCTTTGGCGGGCCTCTCCCATGCGGTCGTCAATGTCTCTTGCGTGAGGGATCTTCTTTGCAATGTCGGCGGCGTGGGCCGCGATCCTGGAGGCGATAATGCCTTGCTTTACATCGTCCACGTTGGGAAGAGCAAGGTGCTCCGCAGGGGTTACGTAGCAAAGAAAGGCAGCTCCGCTTGCGGCGGCAATGGCACCGCCGATGGCAGAGGTAATGTGATCGTATCCGGGAGCAATATCGGTCACGATGGGACCGAGCACGTAGAAGGGAGCACCCCTGCAGATGGTCTGCTGAAGCTTCATATTGGCCTCGATCTGATCCATGGGCATGTGTCCGGGCCCCTCCACCATGACCTGCACGTCCTTTTTCCATGCACGCTCTGTCAGCTCACCGAGACGGACAAGCTCCTCGATCTGACACACGTCTCCTCCGTCGGCAAGGCAACCGGGACGGCAAGCATCCCCAAGGGAGATCGTCACGTCGTACTCGCGGCAGATATCAAGGATCTCGTCGTAGTATTCATAGAAGGGATTCTCCTCCCCCGTCATACACATCCAGGCGAAAACCAGAGAACCGCCGCGGGAAACGATGTTCATCTTTCGCTTGTGCCCTCTGATCTGTTCGATGGTCTTGCGGGTAATGCCGCAATGAAGTGTGACAAAATCCACGCCATCCTCGGCATGAAGCCTGACTACGTCGATAAAATCCCTTGCTGTCAGGGTCGCAAGGTCTCTTTGATAATGAATCACGCTATCGTATACGGGAACCGTGCCGATCATCGCGGGACATTCTGAAGTGAGCTTACGGCGGAATGGCTGAGTATTACCATGAGAGGATAGGTCCATGATTGCCTCAGCACCCAAATCCACGGCCGCCATTACCATTTCCATTTCAGCATCGTAATCCTTACAGTCACGGGAAACACCGAGATTAACGTTAATTTTAGTGCGAAGCATAGAGCCTACGCCGTTGGGGTCGATGCAGGTATGCAGCCTGTTCGCGCAGATGACAACCTGTCCCTTGGCAACAAGCGCGCGGATCTCTTCCTCGGTTCTGTATTCCTTGGCGGCAACCGCCTTCATTTCGGGGGTAATCAAGCCACGTCTTGCGGCATCCATTTGCGTTGTATAATTTCTCATTTTTTTGCTCCTTTCAAGCTTTGCCTATTCCGAAAACCGACTTTTCAGATCAAAAGCGTGGTTCAGGGGACCCGAGCCTTGCCCCAGGTCGAGCATATCGGCAAGTGCTGACGAGATATACTCCTTTGCTCTTTGTACAGACGCCTCAAGTCCGTAACCCTTTGCAAGGTTTGCGGCAATGGCGCTGGATAACGTGCAGCCCGTGCCGTGAGTGTTGGGGTTATCGATACGCTTGCCTTCAAACCATGTCGCTTCACCGCTTGCATAAAGCAGATCGTTGGCATCGCTTACGCTGTGACCGCCCTTGAGCAGAACAGAGCAGTGATACGAATCGGCAATTTTTTTAGCGGCACAAAGCATATCGCTTTCGTCCTTGATCGTTCTGTCTGCCAACAGCTCCGCCTCCGGAATATTTGGGGTTGCAAGGGTTGCGATCGGTAAGAGATATGCCTTGAGTGCATCCATGGCATTCTCTTTTATCAAGGCAGAACCGCTGGTTGCCACCATCACGGGATCTACTACCACGTTTTTTGCCTTATGGCAGCTGAGTCTGTCCGCAATGGCACGGATCAGCTCGCTTGAGGCTACCATTCCGATCTTGACCGCATCGGGAAAAATATCCTCGAACACTGCGTCAAGCTGCTGTTTTAAAAATTCAGGCGCTACCTCCTGAATTGCTCGAACGCCGGTGGTGTTTTGTGCGGTCAGTGCCGTGATGGCACTCATGGCATAAACACCGTTCATCGTCATCGTTTTCAGATCTGCTTGAATACCGGCGCCTCCGCTGCAGTCGCTTCCCGCAACGGTCAATGCTGTTTTCATTTTCATAAGAGCTCTCCTTTCGTTTGTCAGCATCGTTTTCTATAGCGGCGTAAGGTGGTGCCCCCGATCAGCCGCTCCTTTTTTAAATCAGGCCAAGCTTCTGTGCTCTCGCCTTCAATTCCTCGGCCGCCACCTTCGGATCCTCCGCCTTCATCATGGCGGAGACCGCGCAAATGCCTGCAAGGGGGATGCCCGCCAAAACGTCAACGTTGTCCTTATTCAGACCGCCGATGGCGTTTACCGGGATGGACACGGCGCGGCAGATCTCCCGAAGGGTATCGGTGGAGGTCAGAACGGTCTTGACCTTGGTGGTGGTAGGGAAGATCGCTCCTACGCCGAGATAGTCGGCCCCCTGACTGCAGGCTTCTCTTGCCCAAGGCACCGTCTTTGCCGTAGCTCCCACGATCTTTTCTTCACCCATCAGACGCCTTGCGGTGGCGATGGGCATATCCTCCGCCCCCACGTGAACGCCCTCCGCATCCACGGCAAGAGCCACGTCCACACGGTCATCGATGATCAGCGGCACGCTGTAGCGTTTGGCAATGGCATGCACCTTCTCTGCAAGGGCAATATAGTCCCGCGTGCTTTTGTTCTTCTCCCGAAGCTGAAGAAGAGTTACACCGCCCATAAGCGCCCGTTCAATGCGATAGAGAAATTCCTCCTCGGTAAAGCCCGTGCTGTCGGTGATAAAATATAAGCTCGGATCAAACTTTTTCATTCTCTTTACCTCATACGTACAGATAATCGTTCAAAACGGGCTGCAGGCCTTCTTCCGCCATGTCTCGATACATCCTGTCGAGACTGCGGTCGTCGTCGATCTCAAATTGCTCGTCGCCCTGTGCCGCATCCGCGTCCTTGCCCGTGTATTTGCTCTCGTGATCGCCGATGCCCGTGGATACCCCTGCGGAGACTTTTGTTGCCGCAATCTTCACAATACCGTTTCTAAACTCGGCGCTTTCACGGGAGGAAACCGTGATGCCAACGAAAGGCAAGAAAATACGATAAGCGCAAAGCACCTGACACAGCTGTTTTTCGTGCACGTCCAAGGGATTGATTTTATCGTTATTGATGATCGGTCTGAGTCTTGGGCAAGAGAGCGACATCTCAGCGTGAGGATACTTTCTTTGCAAGTAATATACGTGCAACGCACTTGCTAAGGCATCCTTTCGGAAGTCAGAAAGGCCAAGCAGAGCAGAGAATGCCACTCCACGCATACCGCCACGAAGCGCGCGCTCTTGCGCATCAAAGCGGTAGGGCCAAACGCGCTTGTGTCCCAGCAGGTGAAGCTTTTCGTATTTGTCGGAATCGTAGGTCTCCTGAAATACCGTCACGTAATCTGCTCCACACTCGTGAAGATAGCGGTATTCCTCGGTATTGACGGGATAGATCTCAAGACCCACCATACGAAAATATTTCCTTGCCAGCTTGCAGGCCTCGCCGATATACTCCACGTTGCTCTGACCTCGGCTCTCACCCGTCAGGATCAGGATCTCCTCCATGCCGCTGTCGGCAATGACGCGCATCTCTTTTTCGATCTGCTCCATGGAAAGCTTCATCCGCTTGATATGGTTGTAACAGTTGAAGCCGCAGTACACGCAGTAATTTTCACAGTAATTGGCAATGTAAAGCGGGGTAAACAGATACACGGTGTTGCCGAAATGCTTGCTTGTTTCAAGTCTTGCACGCTGAGCCATCTGTTCAAGGAATGGCTCTGCCGCAGACGATAGGAGCGCCTTGAAATCTTCAACGGTGCAATTGTCGTGCTCTAAGGCTGCCTTAACGTCAGCGGCAGTATATTTTGAATAATCGTAGGAGTTCATCTGCTCCATTACATTTGCACACACATCCGACTCGATAACTTCCATCCCCGGCAGATATTCCATATGGTTCTTTCGGGAGGACGGATCGGCATCAAGGCGATGTTTTTTTGCAAGTGCTTCCGGCGATAGATGCTCCGAATCCACAAAAAATTGATTTTCCATAGCTTTCA